>JAIDBM010000144.1 GCA_029056365.1 Muribaculaceae bacterium
CGCTTGTAGTCGGCTACACTTTCGGTTCCGATAAATTCTCAATGTCGGTATATACAGGTCCGGAAGCAAGTGTGGCGTTCACAGGCAAAGTCCGTGTCGACGACATTCCTGACACATTCGAATTCGACAATAACATCTTCGGCCCCGACGGACAGAGCCGTTTCGACCTGGCATGGAAAATCGGTATGTCGGTACCATTTGACGCCTGGACAATAAGCATCGACGGCGCCATAGGCATTACCGACCTGTACCGTACAGGCGTGATATTCCGCGAGAACCGTGTGAGCGTAGGACTCACACGCTACTTCTAAACAGAAAAACAACCGAAAAAAAACGGCTGACAAGACACCGGAATGCACAAAAAAATTTGACAGTTCGGCAAAAAATCAGTAATTTTGCATAGATTATCCCAAATATGCAAGAACTCATTTTAAATATCGACTATCTGCTTCGGAACCACGATTGCGTTATTGTGCCCGGAATAGGCGCTTTTATCGCCACCGTGAGAGAGGCCGCAGTCGGCGCCGACGGAACATTCACCCCCCCGGCAAGGATGCTTGCGTTCAATCAGGCCGTAGACCATAACGACGGACTCATTGCCGCATCATATGCCCGCCGGATGGAGTGCGGTGTAGATGAAGCCGGCCGCACACTTGCCGGCGACATAGCCGAGCTGCGCCAAAGGCTCGATTCCGGCGAGTCCATCGCCATAGGCGACAGAGGTATACTCAGCTCCACAACTCCCGGATCCTACTCTTTCGAGGCAAAAGCCCCGGAACAATGGTTGCCGAGCCTGCGCATGCCGACAATACTTGAAATCGCCCGCGACAACGAAGACCGGAACAACCCGCGCGGCACAGCGTCAGACGGAGAACGTATCGCCGGATATCTGCGCAAACTCAAGATTGCCGCGTCGGTGGCAGTGATTCTGGCGCTGGGGTTCGTACTTTCCACACCCGCGCCTATCGATAACGCACAGCTCGCCTCGCCGGTCATAGAACAATTCAAGCCCAGGACTCCGGAACACGGCAGACTGTTGCGTGAACCCGGACAACAGGCCGGAGCGCTTCAGATGAACGCAGTGGCCGATGAATCGGCAGTGATAAACGCCGACACGGCAGCGATAGCGGCCTACAAAGCCGACATCAGGCGTAAAGCCGAAGCCTTGAAACACACTTCCGTACATAACGCACGCGCCAACGGCGGCAATGGAAAATACTGCCTCGTAGTGGCATCGCTCAACAACGGAGAGGAAGCCAGAAAATTTCTCGACTCAAACAAGCCGATGAAACTGCATGTGCTTGAAAAAGACGGGCGATACCGCGTTTATGCAATATCGGGCAACTCCATCGAGGAAGTGAAAGAACGTGCTGCGGCAAGCAATCTTGCAAACCGCTTCCCCGGAGCATGGGTATGCCGAAAGTGAAAATACAAGAGTCGGTTCGGCTCTAAAAAATATCAATCCTAACCATGTCAGACCAGAATCTTCATCAGCTATTGCTCGAACGGCACAGTATACGCCGTTACACCGAACAGGCTCTGCCGGCCGAAGACGTAAAAACAATACTCGAGGCTGCCCTTCTCGCTCCCTCGTCGAAGAGTAAACGCCCGTGGCAGTTCGTTGTTGTAGACGACCGTGCCACTCTCGCGGCTCTCTCGCAATGCAAAGACTTCGGCGGAAAACCAATCGAGAACGCTGCCATGGCCGTAGCCGTGGTGTCGGACCCGGCGGAAAGCGACTGCTGGCTGGAAGACGCCTCGATAGCAGCCATTTTCATGCACCTGCAGGCTGCCGCTCTGGGTATTGGCTCCTGCTGGATACAAGTGCTCGGACGCGACAAAGGCGAGGAATCGGCCGAAGACATAGTCCGCTCCATACTCGACATTCCGGAAAGTCTGAAAGTGCCATGCATAATGACCTTCGGCTACCAGGACGAAACAAGAAAACCGGTTGACCCCGACAAACTCCTCTGGGAAAAAGTACACATCGGAAAGTGGCGCAACGAATAAAAATAGTATTACTCGGCTCCGGAAACGTTGCCACTCATATCGCCGGCGGCTTTCAGGCTGCCGGCTGTCATATATGCGCGGTATATAGCCGCGACATCAGCCACGCGGCAAGGCTGGCCGACACACTTGCCGATTGTAAACCGATAGATTCGCCGGATCTGGTGCCGGTCGATGCCGACCTGTATATCATTGCCAGCAGCGACAGCGCGGTAGCCGCAATAGCTTCGGCGATGCCTGATGTGAAAGGAATTGTGGTGCATACATCCGGAAGCGTTCCGATCGAAACCCTTGCAGCGGCATCATCGCGTCATGGCGTACTGTACCCCCTCCAGACATTCTCGCGCGAAAGCGATGTGGACCTGCGACGCGTGCCGGTATTCACGGAAGCATCGGATGAGAAAACGCTCGACGACATCGACAGATACGCGGCCATGATTTCGGATCATGTACATCATGCCGACTCACTTCGACGCACCACACTGCATATCGCCGGCGTGATATCGTGCAATTTCGTGAACTATCTGTGGCAGCTTACGCAGGAAACCCTCGCCCGCGATGGATATACACTCGATGTGGTACAGCCTCTCGTTGAAGCCACATTGAAAAAAGCCTTTGAAATAGGACCATACGCAGCCCAGACCGGACCGGCGGCAAGAGGCGACAAAGAAACAATAAAAAAACATCTCGCGCTTCTGCCGCCACATGCGGCAGAAATATACCGGCAATTGTCCGATGCAATATCAAACGCGCATAACAGACAATAAACATGAGTAAGACAGCATACGACCTGCGCATGATCAAAGCTGTTGTATTCGATATCGACGGCGTTCTATCGCCCTCGACAATACCGATGGACAACAACGGCGTTCCCGTGCGCATGGCAAACATCAAAGACGGCTATGCCCTGCAGCTGGCCGTGAAGAAAGGACTTATACTGGCCATCATATCCGGCGCCGATACCGAAGCGGTAAAAAAACGCTTTCAGGCCCTCGGTTTCCATGATATTTTCCTCGGGATTTCCGACAAAGAATCGTGTATGCGCAAGTGGATGGACGACCGGAAACTCGAAGCCTGCGAAGTGGCATATGTGGGCGACGACATACCCGACCTGCCTGCAATGCGTATGGCCGGACTGGCCGTTGCCCCCGCCGACGCAGCCTGCGAGGCCCGACAGCTTGCATCGTATATAACCACAGCCGACGGAGGTCATGGAGTGGCCCGCGAACTTATCGAACAAATATTGCGTGCCCAGGGCAAATGGCTTAACGACAAGGAGGTGTACTCATGGTGACACAAGCAACCGACAGACGTCTGGTGCTCGGATCGAACTCGCCCCGCAGGCGCGAACTGCTTGCAATGCTTGCAGCCGACTTTACAATAGCCGAATTGAAAAACATCGATGAATCGTTCCCGGCCGGACTGCCCGCTGATGAAGTGCCGGTGTTTCTGTCGAGACTCAAAGCCGACGCCTACCGCAACGACCTTTCCGACAACGATATTCTTATAACCGCCGATACTGTGGTTATACTCGGCGACAGCATTCTGGGCAAACCGCACGACGCATCCGATGCCCGACGCATACTACATATGCTCAGCGGCAACACACACCGTGTAGTCACAGGAGTCACACTGTCGGACCGCACCCATACGCACAGCTTTGCCTCTGTGACTCAGGTTCGTTTCGACACTCTCGACGACAACGAGATTGACTCCTATATCGAATCGTGCCGTCCGTTCGACAAAGCCGGAGCATACGGCATTCAGGAATGGATCGGTGCAATTGGCATAAACGCCATAAACGGCTGCTACTACAATGTCATGGGCCTCCCGCTGCACGACCTGTACCATGCCCTGAAAACATTCTGAATCTCTGTCAAACAACAGCAGGGGATGGCCTTGAGGCCATCCCCTGCTGTTGTTTGACTGTCTGAACCGAATCAGAACAGCCAGGCTGCGGTAACAGTCCAGTAATTGTTCTTTCCGTCGATAGGCTCGGTTCCGGTCCATCCGGATACTTTCTCAACCGTCTTTGTCAGACCCACACCGTAGCTGGCTCCGATCTGCAGATGCTGGATGAGCTGGATGCCAAGACCGAAATTCCATGCGATATCAACCTTTTTGTTCTGAATGGCATCGCTTATGGCCTGCTTGGAGGTAAGGAACGCGAAACTCGGGCCTGTGAATACATACGGAGTGAAAACCTTGCCAACAACCGGCAGACCGAGTTTATATTTGAAGTTTACAGGAACTTCGATATAGTCGCCTCCGATCTTTTTTGTGGAGCCGGCGGCATCGGCCGAAGTATTGCCGAGATCTGCCACGGGTGCATCAACCTTCGAACGATGCACATACATTACAGATGCATCGAAACCAAGATTCACGATGGGCACAGTGAATTCAATCTGCAGACCTGCAGTCAGGCCGGCACGGTTGTCACTGTTGCGTATATCGTTAACGACATCGCTGTTGAAATGGAGTTTGTTCACCTCCACACCCACACGGGGACCCCAGGCGAACTGAGCCGAGGCAGTAGCTCCTACGGCCACAACAGCCGCCAGTGCCACGAAAAAGCGTTTGATTGATTTCATATACTATGATATTGAGTGATTTTGAATGCAAAGTTAAAATTTCTTTTCGCTTCTGCCAAACTATCGGGCTATTTTTCGTAATTTTGTAATAAATAAATATTCATGACCATGACTCCTGAACAAAAACTGAAGCTCGAAGACAAAGTGGTGGAAATGCTTCGTACGGTGTTCGACCCTGAGATTCCTGTCGACATCTACAGCCTCGGACTCATATACCGCATCGACATAAACGATGACGGCGCCCTGAACATCGACATGACCCTTACCGCCCCAAACTGCCCCGCCGCAGACTTCATTCTTGAAGACGCCCGTATAAAACTCGAATCGATTGAAGGCATTACTTCGGTAAACATCAACATTGTGTTCGAACCCGAATGGAATCAGGACATGATGAGCGAAGAAGCCAAACTCGAGCTGGGTTTCCTATGATATACTTCCTCAGCGACCTCCATCTGGGCGCAGCCTACCTCCCCGGCAACAAAACAGAGTTGCGCGTGGTACGATTTCTTGAACAGATTTCGGCTGACGCGACTGAATTGTATCTGCTCGGCGACATACTCGACTACTGGTATGAGTACCGCAATGTCGTACCACGGGGATTCGTAAGGTTCTTCGGCGCTCTCGCCCGTCTGGCCGATTCAGGCGTAAAAATTACATGGCTGACCGGAAACCACGATATATGGCTGTTCGACTATATACGCAACGAAATAGGCATCGAGATAATCGACGGGGCGCTCGACAAATGCATCAACGGACGTAATTTCCATATGGAACATGGCGACAGGCTCGGCAACGAAGCTGCCGGATTCAAATTCATACAGCATCTGTTCCGAAACAGAATCTGCCAGCGAATGTTCGCCGCGATACATCCGCGCTGGACCGTTCCTCTGGGATTCGGCTGGAGCAGACATAACCGCAAATACCAGGCCGGCATGGCTGCTCGGTTCGACTCTCCTATGCGTGAGCGCATACTTGATTGGGCCGAAACATACAGCCGATCCAATCCCGGTATGGATTACATCATACTCGGACATCATCATGTGGCAGTAGACCAGATTCTCTCTACCGGATGCCGGCTGATTATTCTCGGCGAATGGATACACCGTAGTACCTATGCCTGTTTCGATGGAAAAAACATCATTTTGTCAGAATTTACTGACTAAACAGCGCTATTTAAAGTTTCTTAACATTTATATTTCGTTAAGACATTTTTATTCTTTTTATAGTATACGCTTGATATATTGGTGTTTAACCCCGAAAATAGGTCACGCATGGCAAAAACAGGCTAAATAATTATGTCATAGAACATAAAAAATAATTTGGTCATACCGTAAAAAAACGTGAACTTTGTATCGCAAACCTAAAACAATCTTTTTTACCTTAGAAATTGTACCTATTGGAAACCAATAAAAAGGAACTCAGGGATGAGTTCCTTTTTATTTTGTTGTCAATAAACCAGGCCCCGGAGCAATTGTTTCAACTACATTGCTCCGGGGCCTGTGTAATACTGCAAGCGGTTCTGCTATTTCAGTTCCCGTTTGAAAAAACGAAGCATGTTGGCATACACCACCGCTCTGGCATTACAGAAATTGATACTGTGATTCATGTTCGGAAACACCATCATGTCGAACAGCATGCCGGCATTCTGAAGAGCCGATGCGAACTCCAGGCTGTTGGCCGGATGCACATTGTCGTCGGAAGTACCGTACATAATCATAAGCGGGCAGGCAAGCGACGAGGCACGCCCCATCGGAGCCGACTGTTCATATCCTTCGAAGTTCTGCTGAGGTGTGAGCATATAACGTTCGGCATATACGGTGTCGTAATACCGCCAGTCCGTTACCGGAGCTATGGCACACGCCGCAGCATAAGGAGCATCCTTGGCCGTGGCGCACATCAGAGCCTCATATCCGCCGAAACTCCAGCCGCAGATTCCTATCCGCGAGGAATCGATTCCGGGCATTGCCGCCACATAACGTGCCGCATTGATCTGGTCGATTGTCTCATAATATCCGAGCCGGCGGTAAACCGCATCTCTGAACGCCGCGCCACGTCCGCCGGTACCGCGACCGTCGACACACACCACCACAAAGCCCTGCATGGCGAAATACTGCTGCCAGTCGAGCTGCCAGCGGTTGCATACACTCTGTGAACCCGGGCCGCTGTACTGGTCCATGACAACCGGATACTTGCCTGAACCATTGAAGCCTTCCGGCTTTATCATATATCCGTTGAGTGTGTATCCGTCGGACTGCAGGGTAAAGAACTCGCGTTTAGGCAAAGCGGCCACACGTGCGGCATAGGCGCTGTTGTCTTCAAGCACACGCACCTTGGCTCCATTGCTCCGGCAAAGAGTATACACCGGAACATCCGTTGCCGTACTATGGTTCATGACCATATAACTCATATCGCTCGAAAAATCGGGCACATTCCAACCCGATGCCTCGGATATGCAGGCTGTCTTGCCTTTTGCATCCATACGGCGTACCGTACGGTCGAGCGGAGTCGGAGCTGCTATCTGATAATAGATATTGCCGGCTGCATCCTCACCATAGCAGGCCGTGACATCGGCCTGTTCCTCACACACAGTGCGGAGCAACGCACCGGCATAGCTGTATTTGTAAAGCGATGCGAACCCGCTGCGCGATGAATTCACAATAAAGCCGTCGGAACACAGCACAAGGTCTTCATATGTCTCAGGTGTAATCCATGCCTTGGACTCATCGACGAACACACTTTTAGCCACTTTTGAGGCCGGACTCACACTATATATCTCCATACGGTTCTGGTCGCGGTTCAAAGTCACGGCAAGCACCTTTCCTTCGGGCGTATAGAATATCCGTGGTATGTACTCGTAGGAACCGGGCAGCTGAATATCGGCGAGCTTGCGCTCGTCTATATCGTAACTGCGAAGTGTCACCTTTGAGTTCGGTTCTCCGGCCACAGGATATTTATAGCTGTATTCTCCGGGATAAAGCGCATATTCCTTTTGAGGATCACAGGCGCCTTCATACACCGGCAGCGTATACATCGGCACCTCCCGCTCATCATAACGCAGGAAACAGAATGTCTCGCTGTCGGGCGAAAATGCCATAGAACAATCGGTGGTGAACTCTTCCTCATAAGTCCAGTCGGGCACTCCGTTTATAACCGAGTTCACCGCACCGTCGTCGGTCACAGCTACTTCCGTGTTATAATCGAGTTTCTTCATATATATATTGTTGTCCGGCCCTACAAAAGCTATCACACGCGAGTTGGGTGCGAATACCGGACGACGCTGCTGACTG
>JAIDBM010000145.1 GCA_029056365.1 Muribaculaceae bacterium
GCCATATAGTCGTTATATGAGGCGAGTCCGCTCAGTGGCACACCGATGAAGTTGACAAGGTCGTTTCCGGCAAAAGCCATGGCCAGAGAGAAAGTACCCATCAGTACCACAACTTTCAGCACGTTTACTTTCAGGAAATGAAGCAGCTGCATCAGCAGTGTGAAGAAAACAAGACATGCCGGGATTATCAGGGCGGTGTTCGAGCTTATCCATTTCTTTAGCTCCGGTGTCATGAAAGCGAGGTCTTTGGCGCCTTTTATAATCAGGAAATATATAATGGCAGTGGAGCATATTCCGCCGAATATGCCTATTTTCCATTTGAGTTTCTTTTCATAGTTGAATGAAAAAATCATTCGCGAGAGGAATTGGACTAATGTTCCGAAGAAGAAAGCGATGGCAACCGACAGAAAAATGCCGAGTATCACCGAGAGGGCTTTTTCGGTGTTGAGCAGCTGGCTCAGACCGAGGTCGGCTCCACCGGCCATTTTGATGATTGCCACAACAAAAGAAGCACCGAGCAACTCGAAAACCATCGACACCGTTGTGGATGTTGGCATTCCGAGGGAATTGAAGATGTCGATAAGAATAATGTCGGTAACCATCACGGCCATGAAAATGCAGGTGAGGTCGTAGAACGAGAAGTGCTCGGGCCGGAAAATACCGTGCCTTGCGATGTCCATCATTCCGTTGCTCATGGCGGCGCCTATGAAAACGCCTATTGAAGCAACGGCCAGTACCCGCCGGAACGAGGCCGCTTTTGAGCCGAGTGCCGAAGTCAGGAAGTTGACAGCGTCGTTGCTGACTCCTACCGACAGGTCGAATACAGCCAGAAGGAACAGGAAAATAACAATACAGAGAAACAGGATGTCCATAATTGAATTTGATTATGAGCTTGTTAGTAGAAGGAAAAAGTCGTTCGACGACAGGTTGCCCTGCCGTTGATCGGAACCGGCTCTGAGATTCCGGTGCAAAGGAAGTTTAAATATGTTTCATAGATGTTTCAAAACAATTAACAGCTTGTGTATTCAGCCCCCGACTGATGTTTGCGACGTAGCCTGATGCTGAATTTCAGGCCGCCGTTTCTTGCGTTGGCAACAGTAATGTCACCGCCATGGAAAATTACGGCATTTTTCACAATCGACAGTCCGAGTCCGGTTCCCCCCATCGCTCTCGACCGTCCTTTGTCGATGCGGTAGAATCGTTCGAAAATTCTTTCGAGATGTTCCGGCGGAATTCCGGAGCCATTGTCAGAGAAATCGATATATATCGATTGGCTGTCGGCGGAAACGAGTCGGATGTTAATTGCCGATCCGCCGCTGTAGGCCACGGCGTTGTCGATAAGATTGTTGAACACCGACTCGAGGAGTGCTGCGTTTCCGGTCATCGGCAGCGGTTGTGTAAAATTGTGTGTTATTGAAATTCCGTTTGCCGAAGCGGCATGTATTTTCTCATCGACAACCTCGTTTATAATATCGGAAAGATTTATATCAGATGTTGTGATGGCCGAGCCGCCATCGTCCATTCTTGTTATGAGCGATATGTCGGAGAGTAGGTGTTCGAGTCTGGAAATGTTTGCGAGGCATCGTTGCATGATTTGTTCACGCTGTTGGTCGGTGAGGTGTTTGTGCTCGACAAGAGTTTCGATGCATAGCTTGACAGATGCCAGTGGAGTTTTCAGCTCATGGTTAATGTTGTTTGTGAGCTGTTTTTTTATTCGTTCTTTTTCTTTTTGTTCGTGAGTCGCCGCGCGGTGCTGTATGTCGCGCTCGATGTTGGATTGCTGCAGCCTGGCATAAAGTCGAATGATATGTCCGGCTATGTCGCCGAGTTCATCATGAGGGAAAGGTGCGGAGTCTGAAACCACTTTTCCGTTTTCCACATCGTCGGCGAAGCGGTTGAGCCGGCTTACTGTGAGTCCGATGCGTCTGGTGGCGAAATATCCCAGCAGGCACATCAGTGCGGTTATCGCTCCCATTGCCCAGAGAAAACCATAGTCGGCTTTCAGCAGTGAGTCCAGCGAAATGGAATATGGCACGGCAGTACGTACAATGAATCCGTTGCCTTTCAAGGCTGAATAGAAATAATATTCGCCGGTGCTTTCGCTGTGTCGTCTGACTGCATATCCGGCAGTGTTGTTCATGGCCTGAGTTATTTCAAGACGGTCGCTGTGGTTTACCGGGCCATTATGGGCGGCGGTGTTGTCGTACAGTATATTTCCGTTTTCGGAGAATACGCTGATGCGCAGGTTCTCGAACGGACTGATGTGGGCGGCGCTTATTTCGGACAGATTGCATCCGGAGTATAGTTTTTGCAGCAGATACCTGTTTATAAGCTGAAGCTGTGCGTCCATTTCTGCGGCTTTGAAGTCTTTCTCCCGCTTGTACTGGAACGCAACGAAACATGTCACCATTATGATGGAGTAGGTGAGAAGCCACAGAAACAGCCGGCTGGCATATGTCGGACGGTGCGAAGGGCCTTTGGCGTGTTTGTCAGTTGTGAGCGAAGCCATATCCGTAGCCTGTGCGGGTTATTATGTATTTTCCGTAATTGCCGAGTTTCTGCCGCAGTCGTGTTATGTTTACATCCACGACTCTGTCGAGCACCACCGTATCATCGGGCCAGATGCTGTCCAGCAGTTCCTGGCGGGAGAAAATGTGGCCTGGTTTTTTCATCATGTGTAAAAGGAGTTCGAATTCTTTTCGGGGAAGAATAAGCTTTTTCCCATCGATAGAACAGGATTTATCGGCTGGAAAAATGCACAGGCCTTCGACCGACAGGCAGGACGGCTCGGCTGTTTGCCGCCGGAAAGCGGTACGCCGCAGTACAGTGCGGACACGCGCTATCAGGGTCCTCAGCGAATAGGGTTTTGATATATAGTCGTCGGCGCCGAGTTCAAGTCCGGCCACAACGTCATCGTCCGAGTCTTTGGCGGTGCAGAATATCAGCGGAACAGAGGCTGTTGCCGGGTTGCTTCGGATTATTTTTGCCAGTTGAATGCCTGAAATCTCTCCCATCATTATGTCGAGCAGAATCAGGTCGTAGCTCTGCAGGTCGAGTGTCAGCGCCTCTTCAGCGCTGTATGCGGTGTCTGTGGTATACCCTTCGGCTTCGAGGTTGAAAGCCAGAGTATCGCAGAGAGTGTCTTCGTCGTCGACAACAAGAATTCGTCGTTTCGTATTCATAATGGCAAAGTTACAAATATTCGGGCAAATGGCGAGCTTGCAGTTCGGCTCTATTATATAAACAAAGCGGGATGGTGGGGTTATGAATTATTAACAATAAATTATAAATCCGGGGCCGGAAGCGGGCAATATGTTAACGATGGTTAATATTGCGAATTTACTATTGACAAAAGGAAATTTATATTGTAACTTTGCAATGCGAAACAACAACACACTTTTCCAACCTTTAAATTAATTGAAAACTATGGAAGAAAATCCGAATCTGGTGCCCGGCGAAAACGGAGGCACACATGTAAGCGGCACACCGCTGACAACTGCACTTGTAGGCGAGGCTGCTCCCGAGCTATTGATGAACTCAATCGACAGGCGAATCGTAAAGGTCCGGCCGATGTCGACTCCAATCGACCAGCTGTCGCGTTGCGGCGGAGTGCGTAATGTGTCGTCAATGACGGTGGAGTATTATTCGGTGGACACAAAACGCACCGAGACGACAGTAAAGACCGAGCCGGATGTATCGGCCGCCGTGACCGATGAAAACGGTGCGGTAACAATCAACATCAGCACCGGGAACGATAATATATTCGATCCGTCGGAAACTGTACTTGTGCCCGGTGTTGCCGGAGCCGGCGGACATCCGCTCGTACTCTATACGGTAGCACGACGCGACCGTGGCGTGGATTTCAGCGTGGTTAATCCGGTGTTGAATTCCGATGGCAGTGTGCAGGTGCCGGTGATAGCGGCAGGCAGCCGTCTGGTGCGGATGGGCCGCGCCGCCACAGAACTCGATGTTCAGACAGCTCAGTTCGCGGCGTTGCCCCGGAAAGAATCGAACAACTGCCAGATATTCAAGATGCAGGTAGAGCAGAGTACCTTGCAGAAGATAGCGGAAAAAGAAGTGGGATGGACCTTCTCCGACCAAGAGGAAGCCGCGATTATCGACATGCGTCTGGGCATGGAGAAAAACTTTGTGTTCGGTGCGCGGGCCAGAATAATGGATAATGTGAAGAACGAGCCGGTGTATCTTACCGGCGGAATCTGGAATCAGGCAGGACGCCAGTTCGATGTGCGTCTCGGAAAGCTCGGCGAATCCGATCTGATAGATCTGTGCAGCGCCGCCTTTACCCGGAATGCCGGCAGCAAGCAGAAATTGCTCATAGCCGGAACAAAGCTGATGGA
>JAIDBM010000146.1 GCA_029056365.1 Muribaculaceae bacterium
CTAGTCTCGTGGGCTCGGATAAGTGTATAAGACACAGGTCGATGATGCAGTGGGTTGCCGACAACAGCTGGACACCCGAAACAGCCGGGACCGCCATACTGCCACGCCTGTCGTTTACCTCCAAGGCTAACAACACGGTGAACTCCAGCGTATATTACGCCGATGCCTCATACGCCCGTCTGAAAAGTCTGGAGCTGGGTTACTCGTTCCGTAATCTGGGATTCCTTCCACAGCTGCAGTATCTGAGAGTGTATTTCTCGGCATACAATCTGCTTACATTCTCGAAATTCAAAGCCAATGACCCCGAAAGCGCCACAAGCAGTGTGAATTATCCTATCACACGCGTGTTCAACTTCGGTGTAAGCGTAAACTTTTAAGATACATACAATGAAAATCAAATTCCTAAGCATATTGGCTGCCGGCCTGCTTGGCTCAACGGCGTTTACCGCCTGTGTCGACGACATTGCCGTGGGCGACAGCTTTCTGGAAAAACAGCCGGGAGTAGATGTGACTATCGACACCATCTTCTCCAAGGCCGAATATGCAAAGATGTTCCTGTGGGAATCATATAAAGGCATATACCACGGCCACTCCAATAAAAACTGTATAAACTGTGTACAGCCTGAGGCTATCAGCGATGTAGTTCATTCTCAGCTGGGATGGAGCGAACTTATAGCCGAATACTACAGCGGCATGCACACCGAGGCCGGCAACTCCGACTATGTACGCGACAAGATGGCTTTCGTCGATGGCAACGGACGCACAGGCATCTGGGGCACCGTACGCTCATGCTGGCTTTTCATCAGCAATATCGACCGTGTGCCCGATATGACCGCCGCTGAGAAAGCTCGCCTCAAAGCCGAAGCGCGTCTGATTATCGCCACACGCTACTTCGACGGTTTATGTCATTTTGGCGGCCTGCCCCTGATGGATCACGCTTACGAAACAGGCGAACTGTTCGAAGGAGGCTACGTGAGCGGTATTCCAGGCGAGGGTGAATTTGTGGTGGGCCGTGCAAGCGTAGAGCAGACCGCAAACTTCATCGACAACCTTATCCAGCAGGTAATCGATGAACCTCAGTTGCCGTTCGCCGTACACGACTATATGTCGGAGGGCGGACGTCTGTCGAAAGGAGGAGCCTACGGTCTGCGTGCCAGACTATGGACATTCGTAGCCAGTCCGCTGTTCAACGATGTGGCTCCTTTCCGCCAGTTCAACGGTGCGCCGAGACTGCCGGTCGGTGTCACTGTCGACGGCGACCCCCTGCTCCGAATCTGGCTCGGGCGAAAAGACGATGGCCTTTGGGAAAAAGCGCTCGATGCTTGCAGGGCCTTCTTCGCTGCCAACAATGCGGCAGGCAATCCGTACGCGCTGGTACAACCCGAAGGCACTACCGAGGCCGATTATCGCCGCGCTTACCGCAAGGCATACTTCTCGCGCGAGACGAGCGAGAAAATCATTGAAGTACGCGGCGACGGCTCGACAGCCGACGGCGAATACATGATAGAGTGGGGGGCGGGCGCCTCGCCGGGCAACGTATCGCACTCGGGGGCACACGCCCCGACGGTGGAATGGTTCAACATGTTCCCCTGGGCCGACGGCCGCAACTTCGACGGACAGCGTCTATACAACACCGATAACCCGGAGAACATAGACATATTCGCCAACCGCGACCCGCGTCTTTATGAGTCGATGCTTGTGCCGCAACGCAATGTAAACAACCAGTTCAACACCTATCAGAACAAAGTAATCGATACCTGGACCGGCGGCGACCTTATAACCGGCAACTGGTGGTTTACCAGCGGGTATATAGCACATGGTTTCGGCGAATACAAGTGGGTTCTCGACTACTATGACCTGGCCGACGAACGTTACTCCTGGCCTTATCTGCGTATGGCCGACATGCACCTGATGTATGCCGAGGCGCTGGCCCAGACCGGCCATCCGGCCGAGGCTGTAAAGGAAATCGACAAGGTTCGCGCACGAGTGGGCCTGCCTTCGCTGGCGGTAAACACCGGCCTTGACCTTAACGACCGCGCGGTGCTTATCGAAGAGATACTGCGCGAACGCGCCTGCGAGCTCGCTCTCGAAAACAGCCGTCTGCTGGACCTTATCCGCTACAAGCGTCAGGATGTGTTCTGCAGCCCCCTGCACCGCATGAATATCTATGCCAAAGACGCTCAGACAGGTGAGAAGACTACCATTCCCTTTAGCCAGATGGGCGGTGTGTGGCCGTCGTTCATTTATGAGGTAGAGGAAATCAGCTCCAGTCCGCGAGTCTGGTGGAAAGGCGAATTCGACACAAAGTGGTATCTGTCGCCGATTACCCGAGGCGAAATCAACAAGGGTTACGGCTTGTTCCAGAATCCCGGATGGGAATAACCTCAACTATTACAGATCATGAAAAAATATATAGTAATGATATGCTCGGCCGGAATGATGGCGATGCCGCTCACGGCCCGGGCTCAGGAAAAGACATCGCTCGCCGACAGCATAGCCATAGACCTGGGTTTCGGCGTGGTGCAGAATCTCACCACAACCTCGGCTGCGATTTCGGTAATCAGCGGCGATGACCTGCGGGCATCCGGCGCCATCAACCTCTCGGATGCACTGTACGGACGTCTGCTCGGACTCACCGCTCTTAAAAACGGCGGATTCGAAGGCGACGACAACTATGGCGCCAGCTTTAATATCCGTGGCAACCAGACACTGTCGGAGAACGGCATTCTGGTTCTTGTTGACGGTTTTCGCCGTCCGATCGACCGTATAACCGTTGAGGAAGTCGAATCGGTAGCCGTGCTGAAAGATGCCGCCGCAGTGGCCATGCTCGGCTACGAGGGTGTGAACGGAGCGCTGCTCGTAACCACAAAACACGGCAACCAGGGCGGTCCGTACATCGATGTGTCATACCGCCATGAGTTTCTGTTCGACCCGAAGATGCCCGATTTTGTCAACGGCCACGACTATGCCTCGGCGTTGAACACCGCACGTATCAACGATGGTCTTGCCCCGGCATACTCCGACCTTGAGATGGAGCTGTACAGATATGGCAGCGACCGCTATCTGTACCCGAATGTAAACTGGCAGAACGAGGTGTTCAAGAACAGTGCGTCGGAAGACCAGGTAAACCTCTCGATAAGTGGCGGCAGCGACAAGATGCGTTATTTCACATTCCTCGACTACACCGATTCGCGCGGTGCGTTGCGCGGTACCGACCAGACCGACTACAACTCGCAGCTGAGGTATTCGAAAGCCAATATACGTGCCAATCTCGATTTCAAGGTGACACCGACAACCGACATGACCGTTAATATGTCGGCGAATTTCATCGAGACCGCTTATCCGGCTTCGGGCATGGCCAACGACATCACCGCCAGAGTGTATGGTCTGCCCTCCAATGCCTTCCCGGTTATGAATCCCGATGGCATGTGGGGCGGCAACACCACTTTTACCGATGCCAATCCTGTGGCCCGTGTGCAAAGCACCGGACGCGAGAAGACTCATCAGCGTGCTCTGTACGCCGATGCACGCCTGACCCAGCGCTTCGACTTTCTCCTGCCCGGCCTTAGCGCCTCGCTGCGGGTGGGCTACGACAACCTGTCGCAAATCAACGAACGACATGGAAAAAGTTTCCAGTACGGATACCTTTCGTATGGAGGGGCAGTGGGCGATCCCACCGGCATTGTCAGCACCGTCTATGGCGACAAGGTCAACAATCTGGAGTTCTCAAAATGGCTGGGCAACCAGTGGCGTTCGAGCAATTTCGCTTTCACGGTGAACTACGAGCAGACATTCAACACCGACCACTATGTGTCGGCAGTGTTTGTCTACAACACCAACGCAACAGTAAACATGAACCGTTACAACACTTTCAACCGTGCCAATGTAATGGGCTATCTCAATTACGCCTGGCGCAAACGGTTCAATGCTACGGTGGTGCTCGCTGGCAATGGCTCAAACCGTTCATATCCCCACAAATGGTCGTTCTCGCCAACTTTCTCCGCAGCATATCTGATTGCCGACAATCCTGATTCAAAAATTCTGAATCTGGCAAAAATCCGTGCCTCGGCCGGCATACAGCACTCTGATTATGTGCCTGTGAACGGTATCTGGCTGGAGAACTACGAAGGAAGCCATGGCAACATAGTGTTCCGTCCGAACTACGACGGCAACTTCTGGGGAGGCTATCTGAGCCATTATCCGCTGAGCGATTTCGACCTGGAAACGGCCTATAAATATAACTTGGGTGCAGACCTGCGGCTTTTTCGCGGACTAAGTCTTACCGCCGATGCCTACTATTACCGCCGCAGCAACATTATGATGAGCGCCAACGACCTCAATTCGTGGGTTGTAGGA
>JAIDBM010000147.1 GCA_029056365.1 Muribaculaceae bacterium
TGTCGATGTCCTGAAACAGAAGATAGCTCGATGAAATAATAAAAACATCGGTATAAAGCATTGTGCGCCCGATGCTTACATTGGAATGTTTCGATACCATGGCGGCTACGATGTCGGTTCCTCCGCTTGATCCGTTGTGTGTGAATGCAAGTCCGATGCCGAATCCGCACATCAGACCGCCAATTACGATGTTCATTATCGGTTCGGATGTGAACGGATGCGAGAACAGCGGCTGGAAGATGCCTACGAACACTGAAATCATGGTGGCTCCGTATATTGTGCCGAGCACAAACTGACGGCCTACTATCTTGTAGGCAAATGCAAGAAGTATGAGGTTACATACATACTGGGCTACTGCCACCGGAATTCCGGTAAGGAAATAAATCAAGGTTCCTATGCCGGCAAGACCTCCGATTACAACTTTTTCCGGAAGGATAAAAGCCGAGAATCCGAAGGCATACAGGGCCATGCCCAATGTGATGAATACATAATCGCGCGTGTTGCGCCACAGTTTTGTTTTGTTTACTGTCATTTGCTGGTATTGCTTTCTTATACGCTGTTCCTGTTGTTTGCGGCTACAAAGTTAATGTTTTTATATCATTGTAGAGCGGCAAGCGGAAAAAATTTCGTAAATTTGTATCTGTTTTTTAACACTGCCGATGAAACGAATTTTTCATGTTTTAGTCATGGCTCTGGTTCTTAGCCTTATAGCATGCAAAGAAAGAACCGATGCATTGCCGGTAATAGCGGTGAGCGTGGAACCACAGCGTTTTTTGCTTGAGCAGCTTGCAGGCAGCCACTTTAAGGTGATTACTCTTATGAAGCCGGGTTCGAATCCTGAAACATTCGAACCGACGATGAATACACGTGCCGCGCTGGATGGCGCCGGAGCGTATCTCTATGTGGGTGGTCTGCCCTTTGAAAACACTCTGGTGGAATCGTCTCCAGGTTTGATGACGTTCTGCGTTGCCGAAGGAATTGAACCGCTGTACGGAACCCATTCTCCGCATGATCATGATGGCGGGTGTGAGGCCCATACTCATGGTTCCCGAAACGATGAAAGTGACCCCCATGTGTGGACCTCGGTAAAAAACGCAATGGTGATGGCCGACAATATGGCCGATGTTCTGGTGCGTATCAATCCGGCGCACAGTGAGGAATATCGCACAAGACTTGAAAAATTGCACCAGCGTCTCGATTCGCTGGATACCGCGATAGCCTCACGTCTGGAAAAAGCCGGAAAAACGAGTTTCATGGTGTGGCATCCGTCGCTCGGTTATTTTGCCCGCGACTATGGCCTTGAACAGATTTCGGTAGGCTGGGAGGCGAAGGAGCCGTCGGCGGCTGCCTTGCGAAGGGCTGTCGACAAGGCCAGAGAGAACGGCGTGGATGTGTTCTTCTATCAGCGGGAGTTTGATTCCCGCCAGACTCAGGCTCTTACCTCACAGCTCGGCTTTCATACAGTTACAATCGATCCTCTGTCGTACGACTGGTTCGACCAAATGAATCTTATTACAGATGAACTTGTCAGAA
>JAIDBM010000148.1 GCA_029056365.1 Muribaculaceae bacterium
TCGGGGTGGCGCTTCCCCAGCTGAGCGTAAGGCCGTTCGCTCCCGAGAGCAACCGCCCGCGCCTGCTGTACGGCGAGAATATCCATTACAGAATGATTGTAAACGAGAGTCCGATGGGCGGCAGCTCGTATAGCCTGGACGGTGAGACTGCCCGGAAGCTCTACAGCGGTCTCGACGGGGTGGAACTGGAATCGATAGTCTCATGCTATGCGCTCGCATGCGAGGCCGAGGGATACAATGGCAAAAGCACAAAAGCATACGTTCGCAAATCCGACGAGAATTTCTGGAAAATATACGACCACAGACTGCTGTCAGGCCGCTATTTCGACAAAGACGAAAACGATGCCGCCAGCAAGGTGGCCGTGATAACGGAGCATGTGGCACGCGAGCTGTTCGACAAAACCGACCCCGCAGGCGAAACAATATATCTTGATTTCCTGCCTTTTAAAGTAGTTGGAGTGGTGGCCGACCATTCGAAGCTCGCCCGGCAGGCTTCGGGCGATGTGTTCATCCCCGCAGGTCCTACCCCGGACGGAGTGCTGATGGCCTTGCTGCCCGGCGAAGGCGTGAGTCTGGAGCATATAAAAGACCAGGTGAAGGCCAGGTATGCCGAATTAGACACCGAATTAGCGGAAATTGGCCATGAAACGGTATACCACGAGACACCGTACAAGGCTGAAATCGTCGCCAAGGGCGCATACGGCTCGAACAATACACCCGATCTTGACGGCGGCCGTCGCAAACGTTATCTTACCTACCTGATTCTGTTGCTTCTGCCGGCCATAAACCTGGCAAGCATGCTCAGCAGCCGCATACGCCGACGGATTGGAGAATTCGGCATACGCCGCGCTTTCGGATGCACCCGTTCGAAACTTATACGCAGTGTGATAAGCGAAAACCTCATCATCACAGTCACAGGCGGTATAATCGGCTGGATCTGCAGCATGCTGTTCCTTACCATGTACAGCGGAATATACAACATGCCTTACATGAGCGTAAATATCGAGTCGCCCGAGCTAACCATGCTGCTCAACTGGCGATTCGTGCTTATTATCCTTCTCATTTGCTATACTCTGAATTTAATCAGCGCATCGATTCCCGCATGGCAGGCCTCGCGGCTGAATACGGTCGATGCCATCAACGGTCGGGAACCGGCTCGATAACAGATTATGAAACGAAAGCTTCTTACACAAATGCTTGAAGAGTGGCGCGGCAATCTGTGGATGGTGGTGGAATTCTCCATCATATCGGTAGTATTGTGGTATGCCATCTCCTGCCTGCTGGCGGCGGCAAAGTTGTACAAACCGAGCGAGGGCTACGACTTCACGGACATATATGTGGCCGACCTCCGCTGGGTACAGCCCGGTTCGCCCAAATACATCGACTACGGCGACAATGAAAACACCACGGCGCTGTATCTGAAAGATATGAACAATCTGCTGTCGCAGCTGAACAACAACCCCTATGTGGAAATAGTAGGCAAAAGCATCAACGGGATTCCGTTCTCGTTTAATTTCAACGGGGGCCAGATAAGCCGGATAGCCGAAAACGGCGACACCCTCCGCTATAACTGCAATTACCGCGCCTACGACAGCAATGCCATCAAGGCCTTGCGGATAAGCGGCTCAAAGGGGGAGAGTCCTGAAGAAATCGCCGAGTGTATCAACAAAGGAATGGTGGTGATATCGGATTACGACAAATCGGTTGACATGCAGGCGGGAATCGTGGACCCTGATTCATTCATCAACCGCATCTGTCTGGTCGACGGCAGAAACATGCAGATTGCTCCGGTTAAAGCGAACTTCCTGCGCAGAGTCGATTATGAACCCAACGACTGGAGCGGAATTCTGCTTT
Organism: Muribaculaceae bacterium; assembly: GCA_029056365.1. Classification (GTDB taxonomy): domain Bacteria; phylum Bacteroidota; class Bacteroidia; order Bacteroidales; family Muribaculaceae; genus CAG-873. The sequence continues at coordinate 1,855 of JAIDBM010000148.1, forward strand.
ATCCGCTGGTCAACGATGAAACTATTGCCAAATCGGCGATAATACGCATAAAACCGGGAACAGACCTGCAGTTCAAAGAATCGATGAACGGCGACGTGATGCGTGTGGGCAATTCCTATCTGTCGAATCTGCAGTCGGTGGCCGACATCAGAGAGACTGTCCAGAAATCTTTTGAAATTGAAGTGCTGAAACAGATTTCAACAATGGCATTCCTGCTGTTGCTCGTGTTCCTGGGCATACTTGGCACTTACTGGTTCAGAACACAGGAACGGGTGCCGGAGATTGCAATACGAATGACGGCCGGAGCCGGTCGCAGCGATATTTTCAGGCGACTGCTGTCCGAAGGAATGATTCTAATGGCTATATCGGCAGCTATCGCAATGATATTCGCGACACTGATAATAAAAAAGGATTTGCTCACAGAGCTGGAGGGAATGAGCCTGTCTGATGAAATTTACTATTACGGCATGCTTCTTACAGTGGCAGTGCTTGCGGCGATAGTGTTTCTCGGCATCTATTTCCCGGCTCGCAAAGCAATGAAGATTAACCCAGCCATGGCTTTAAAAGACAAGTAACTATGTTCAGAACGTACAAACTCAGACAGATATGGTACGACATGCGCCACCAGTCGGTGGTGACATGGGTTACCCTCGCGGGCACCGCATTGTCGATATTTCTTTTGATGCTGACAGTGACAGTGCAACAGATCGGTGTAATGCCGTTCGCTCCCGAAAGCAACCGCCCGCGCCTGCTTTACGGCCAGAACATTCACATAAGCTCCGACAACAGCGATGCCTCGTCGCAGATGTCTTACCAGACGGCCCGGACTCTCTACGGCAATCTCGAAGGCGTGGAAAGAACGGCGTGTCTGAGTTTCTGGCTCATTGAAACCACGCTTCAGGGCACCACCCGGGAAATGGTGATAGCCCTGCAGCGCAAATGCGATGCCGACTTCTGGAAGGTGTTCGACCACCGTCTTGTGGCCGGACGGTATTACACTCCCGAGGAAGTCGATGCCGATGCCCATGTGGCAGTGATTACCGAGAGCATGGCTAAACGTCTGTTCGGCGACATCGACCCCATCGGCCATGAACTTACGGTGAACCATATTCCATATAAGGTTACCGGCATAGTGGCCGACCACAGCTCCCTGGCCCAGCAGGCCTCGGGCGATATATTCACTCCGCTATGCCACAAAGTAAATCACCGCGACTTCATGGGCGACAACCGCTTCGGCGAAGTAACCATGGCCCTGTTGCTGGACGAAGGCGCCGACCCGGCCGACATACGACGTCAGGTAGAGGCGAACTATGCCGTGCTGAACACCGAACTTGCGGCTGAAAATAAGAGAGCCATTTATCATGGCGCCCCCTACGATGTGGAAACTGTCAACAGCTCGTTCTACGGCAGCGACACCACGCCCGACCTCAGCGGAACCCGCCGTGAAAGATTAATAACCTACGCGATTCTGCTGTTGCTGCCGGCAATAAATCTGGCAAGCATGCTTCACAGCCGTCTGCGCCGCAGGGTAAGCGAGTTCGGCATACGCCGCGCTTTCGGATGCACCAGCGGACGCCTGATACGCGAAATTCTCGGCGAAAACTTCATGGTAACCATAGCCGGAGGCATAATCGGATGGATATGCAGCATAATATTCATATCTTCGTATGCCGGATTATTCAATCTTACCTATGCCTTTATCACCGATGCATACACCTCGCCCGCTGTGGGCATGCTGTTGAACTGGAGGCTTATCCTCTCGGCTCTGACAATCTGCTTTATTCTGAATATAATCAGCGCATCGATTCCGGCATGGCAGGCCTCACGCCTGAAAGCCATCGATGCCATTAACGGCCGGACAAAATGAAACGACGACTTCTTACACAAATGCGCAGCGAATGGCGCAGCAATGTATGGCTGGTGATAGAACTGCTGCTGGTGAGCATGATTCTGTGGTATGTCGACTGCAAAGTATATCACACCGTCTCGCTCTATAACTCCGAAAAAGACTTCGACCTCACCGATGTATATGTGGCCGAAATAACCTATCTGTCCGAAGGACAGCCGGGCTACTCGCCCTACGACGACGGATACAGCTACTGGAACGACATCAGCCTTATGCTGAACCAGATGCGCGAGAATCCTTATGCCGAGACAGTCGGCACCGGAAAGAATTCCATGCCGTATACGTTCAGCTACCAGGGGCAGACGCTCTATGCGATGGAGGGCAGCGACACTCTGGAATATTACGGCAACAGCCGCATGATGGATGCCAACACCATACGGATCATAGGCCTGGAAGGAGCCAACGGCGAAACCTCGGAACAGATCATACAGGAACTGGACAACTTCAATCTGTTGCTGTCGAACTACGACGACAAATGGAAAAACAGCGAAGAAAGACCCGATGCAACACGCTTCAAAGGCAAGATTCTGATGAACTCAGACCCTCCGCTGGGAATATCGAACATAGTGCTGAATCCCATACGGCGGTCGGATTTCGAGCCTATGACCGCAGGCATGATTCTGTGGAGCGAAAAATACTTCTACCCCGATGAAGTGATTTTTAAAGTAAAGCATGGCAAAGACCTCGATTTCAGCGAGTGGGTCAGCAGCCACGACATGAAGTTCGGCAACATATACATATCACGCCTGCAGTCGATGGAATCACGGCGTGAAAGCGCCAACCGCAGCGACAATGTGTTTATTACCCGCAACCTCATCAACTCGGCATTCCTTCTGGCGCTCATATTCCTGGGCATACTGGGTTCATTCTGGTTCAGGGTGCAGGAACGCGTGCCTGAAATCGCCATCCGCAAGGCTATGGGAGCACGGCGCATGCAAGTGTTGCGCCGCCTGCTGTCCGAAGCGTTCATTCTGCTTGGCATAGCCCTGGTAGCACTCGCCGGTGTGGCTTGCTGGCTGCTTAACTCGCAGCACTATGAAACCGTGTTCGGCAACCGTCCCGAAAAAACAGTGTACGGCTCTCTGCTGATTACCGTTGTAGCCATGGCCCTGATTGTTCTGGCCGGAGTCTGCTTCCCGGCCCGCAGGGCAATGAAAATCAATCCGGTTACCGCACTGAAAGAACAATGAAACAGCTTTTTATACTTTTTATACTCTGCTTAGGTGCGTTCGGCGCCACTGCCCGCAGCCTGCCTATGAGCCTCGACGAGGCCATAGCGCTGGCCCGGGTGCGCAGCGTCGACGCAGCCGAAGCGCTCGACGAACTCCGCACCGCCTATTGGGAGTGGCGGAGTTTCAAGGCCGACCAGCTGCCCGAGCTTATTTTCGACGCCACAATACCCAGCTACTCGAAACAATACAGCGCCTATATGAACGAACAGGGCAACTACAGTTTCGTTGCAAACAACTTTCTGGAAGCTTCGGGCAAACTGTCGTTGTCGCAGAACGTGAGACTCACCGGCGGCACGGTGAGCCTGAGCACATCGCTCGACTATCTGCGCCAGTTCGGGTCGAACGCCTCAAACCGTTTCATGAGCATTCCGATAGCCCTTACCATCAACCAGCCGTTATTCGCAACCAACCACATGCGCTGGAACTCCCGTATCGAGCCTGTGCGGTATTCCGAAGCAAAAGCCGCTTTTCTCAGCGCCACCGAGGATGTGAGCCGCATGGCCGTAAGATATTATTTCTCGCTTCTGTTAAGCCGCGAGAATCTGGTGATTGCCGGTCAGAACCTTGAAAATGCCGAGAAACTATACTCCGTGGCCCTGGAGAAACGGCGCATGGGCCAGATTAGCGAGAACGACCTCCTGCAGATGGAACTGAATCTGCTCGATGCGAAAAGCGACCATACCGAGTGTTCCAGCGCCTGCAAGGCCGATATGTTCAACCTCCGGAGCTTTCTCGACCTGGAAGACGATGTGGAGATTGTGCCGCAGGTGCCCGATTCGATTCCTTCTGTAGATATAATCTTCGCCGATGCGCTCGACAGAGCGCTCGCAAACAACAAGTTCGCCAAAAACATGATGCGGCGTCAGCTTGAGGCCGACTATGAGGTGGCTAAAGCCAAAGGCGACATGAGGCAGATAAGCCTGTTCGCCCAGCTGGGATACACTGGCACCGACCAGAAAGTCGACATCGCTTATTCGCGCCTGCGCAGCAACCAGGTGGCAAGCATCGGGGTGAGCATTCCGCTGCTCGACTGGGGCAAACGGCGCGGACGTGTGAAAGTTGCCGAAAGCAACCGTCGCGTTACCGAGAGCCGGCTGCGTCGCGAGGCTATGAATTTCAATCAGGAACTTTTCATTCTCGTGGAGCGTTTCCATAACCAGCAGTCGCAGCTCGACATTGCCGCACGGGCCAGCGAAATCGCTCAAAAACGCTACGATACAAACGTACAGACATATCTCATCGGCCGCATTTCGACTCTCGACCTCAACGACTCGCAGGCAAAGAAAGACACCGCCATGCGACAATATGTAAACGAGCTTTATCTGTTCTGGGACTACTGGTATCAGCTTCGTTCGCTCACCCTCTATGACTACTCAGGCCACAACGACATCAATGCCGACATCGAACGCCTGATCAGGCTGGAGTAGCGCTAACGGAGTGGAGGCATCCCCGCCTCCACAGTTCCCGGTTTTTATTGTGGAGGCAAGGATGCCTCCACTCCGTAAAAAATCACTAACTTTGTATTATGATACTGGTAATTGACGACGACAGCGCCGTACGCGAATCGCTCGGACTGATGCTTAAGGTGGCACGGATGGACTACAACGCGGTAGGCAATGCCGACGCTGCCCTCGCAGCCATACGCGCCGGAGGTGTCGACCTGGTTATCCTCGACATGAATCTCCGCCAGGTTACCGACGGTCGCGACGGCATAGAACTTCTGCGCAAAATAAAGATTCTGCAGCCGGAGGTTCCGGTTATTCTGATTTCGGCCTGGGGCACGATTCCGCTGGCGGTGGAAGGCATGAATTTCGGCGCCATGGATTTCGTGTCCAAACCCTGGAGCAACCGCGACCTCTTGGCGAAAATACGCAAGGCTATTGTTAAACCCGAACCTCAGAAACCGCCTACTCTTGAGGATATGGAACGCCAGGCCATAATACAGGCTCTGCGAAATTCAAACGGAAACATGCGTCAGGCCGCCGAAGAACTGGGCATCACACGCCAGTCGTTATATCGTAGAATCGAAAAATTCGGTTTATAACAGCATGAAATCGCATTTGAATTTCCCTTCCTACAAGGTTTGGTTCATTGCCTTGGCTGCAATCGCCGTGGCTATGTGCATACTCTGCGCCGCAGGCCGCCCGGCAAATGAAACCATATGCTGCGCGGCGCTCCTTGTCGTGGTGCTGTTTCTTGCCTGGCGTGCGGTAAAACGACCGCTCGACGCCATGCAGAACGGCATGTACCTGCTCAAGGAGCAGGACTATGGAAGCAGGCTGCGTGAAGTAGGCCAGAGCGATGCCGACCGCGTCGTGGCCCTGTTCAACTCGCTTATGGAAAACATGAAACGGGAACGCCTGCGGCTGGAAGAACAGAACCGCTTCCTCGACATGCTCATTGAAGCATCGCCTTCCGGCATTGCCATATGCAATTTCGACGGCAGCGTACAGAGTGCCAACAGCGCTTTCCGCGCCATGGCCACGCCAGCGGTGATGGAAGTGCTGCAACAGCTCGCCGACGGCCAGAGCGAGGTATGCCGTCCGGGCGAGTCGCAGATTCTCAGATGCTCGCTCCGTCATTTCATGGATTCGGGATTCAAAAGACCTTTTTTCACCATCGACCGTCTTACCGATGAAATCGTTCAGGCCGAAAAAGATGTGTTCAACAAAATGATTCGCACAATATCACATGAGGTGAACAACTCGCTCGGCTGTGTTATATCGGTACTCGAATCGCTCGAAGAACTGAACGCCGACGACCAGACGGTTACATCGGCCATAGCGGCGGCGCATGACAGCTGTATTAATCTGAGTTCGTTCACACGCGGCTATGCCGAAGTAGCCAAGCTACCGGTTCCCGAGCCTGAGCAAATCGACCTTAAGCAATTTGTAGAACGTCTGTTGCCGTCGCTATCCAATCTGTGCGGCAATGCCACCGTGCTCCGTACCGAATGCGACAACTGTCCGGCGGTAAGTGCCGACCCGGTGCTACTGGAGCGTGTGCTGGTGAATCTGGTGAAGAACTCGGCGGAAAGCATCGGCAGCCGCAACGGCGTCATAACCATCCGCAGCAGCGCAGCCGAACTTGTGGTTGAAGACAACGGTCCGGGGCTGAGCGCAGAAGCCGCCAAGGCTGTATTCACACCTTTCTTCTCCACAAAACACCGCGACCGCGGCCTTGGTCTGATGCTGGTATCCGACATCCTCCACAGCCATCATCTGCGCTTCTCCCTCGCCACCGACCCTTCCGACGGCCTCACAAGGTTCACTATAAAATGGAGCGACACCAACGCCTGAGCAACGCCGCCGACCAAAGTAACGTCGGCGACCAAAAGTAACGTCGGCGACCCCGCCGACGATTGACCCTCGTGGTATCATTCTTTATTGAATGCAACCTTGGCTCTCCACACCCATGCATGCGTCGGCGGGGGCGCCGACGTTACTTTCCCATGCGAACCCGACCTTCACACGTCCTCTGATCTTGAGTAACGTCGGCGACCTCGCCGACGACTGAACCATCATGGTATCATTCTTGATTGAATAAAACCCTGGCTCTCACACTCCCATGCATGCGTCGGCGAGGGCGACGACGTTACTTTCCCCTGCTAACACGACTTTCACTCGTGCTCTGTGCATGAGTAACGTCGGCGACCTCGCCGACGACTGAACCATCATGGTATTTTTCTTGATTGAATAAATCCCTGGATCTCCACACTCCATGCACGCGTCGGCGGGGGCGCCGACGTTACTTTCCCCTGCTAACCCGACTTTCACACATGCTCTAATCGTGTGTAACGTCGGCGACCTCGCCGACGACTGAACCATCATGGTATCATTCTTTTTTGAATAAAACCCTGGCGCTCACACACCCATGCATGCGTCGGC
>JAIDBM010000149.1 GCA_029056365.1 Muribaculaceae bacterium
GCGAACCTCTTTTTGGCACCGGAGTTAGTTTTAATCTTGGGCATTGTTGTTGTACTTTGATTTATTAATTCGTATATTAGACCATGCCACACGTGACACCGGTCGTTTTCATGATACCGGAGCCACACGTGGCCCCGACCTGTTTTTCTTTATTTTTTCTTGGGAGAGAGCATTATAATCATGCGCTTTCCTTCAAGCACCGGCATCTGTTCCACCTTGCCGTAATCCTCAAGGTCGTTGGCAAAACGCAACAGAAGCACTTCGCCCTGTTCCTTGAACAGAATTGAACGGCCCTTGAAAAACACATAAGCCTTTACCTTGGCTCCTTCCTGAAGGAATCCGATGGCGTGCTTGAGCTTGAAATTGTAGTCGTGGTCGTCGGTCTGAGGGCCGAAACGAATTTCCTTCACCACAACTTTTGTAGCCTTGGCTTTGATTTCCTTGGCTTTTTTCTTCTGCTGGTAAAGATATTTCTGATAGTCGAGCACCTTGCATACAGGCGGCTCGGCTGTAGGTGAAATCTCCACCAGGTCGAGTTCGAGTTCATCGGCTATCCGCCGAGCTTCCTGAATGGTGTAAATACCCGGAGTAACGTTATCGCCCACCAGACGCACTTCGCGTGCACGGATGTATTCGTTTATGGCGTTAGGCGCGTTATTGTTTCGGTCGGGGCGTCGTTGCGGCTGACGCGGTCCATTGCCTTGTGGCCGTGGCGGCCGATAGGCGGGATTAAAGGGTTTTTTCTCCATTCAGTGTTATTGGTTGATTTGTTGGTTGACTTCGCTGGTGATATTTTCTGCAAAGTTAGCAATTTTCATCGAACCTTGATCACCTACGCCCTGTTTTCTTACCGAAACTTCGCCGTTCTGGGCCTCTTTTTCACCTACAACAAGCAAATATGGTATACGCTTCAGTTCGTTATCGCGGATCTTGCGTCCGATTTTTTCATTGCGGTCGTCTACAGTCACACGCACATCATGACGGGCGAGTTCCTTGGCCACCTCGTAGGCATAGTCGTTGAATTTCTCGCTTATAGGCAGTATGACAGCCTGATCGGGTGCGAGCCACAGAGGGAAACGGCCGGCGGTATGTTCAAGAAGCACGGCTACAAAACGTTCCATCGAGCCAAACGGCGCACGATGTATCATTACCGGACGGTGCTTCTGATTGTCGGCTCCGGTGTACTCAAGCTGGAAGCGCTCCGGCAGATTGTAGTCCACCTGGATTGTTCCGAGCTGCCAGCGGCGTCCTATGGCGTCTTTTACCATAAAATCGAGTTTCGGGCCGTAGAAAGCAGCTTCGCCAAGTTCGGTGCGGGCATTGAGTCCTTTCTCGGCACACGCTTCTATGATTGCGGTTTCTGCCAGATGCCAGTTTTCGTCGCTTCCTATGTATTTCTCCTTGTTGTTGGGATCGCGGAGCGAAATCTGTGCTTCGAAGTTCTCGAATTTCAAGGCCTTGAATATATAGAATATTATATCCATTACCTTGAGGAACTCGTCCTTTATCTGGTCGGGCGCACAATATATGTGGGCATCGTCCTGCGTAAAACCGCGAACTCGCGTCAGACCGTGCAGCTCGCCGCTCTGTTCATAACGGTATACCGTACCGAATTCGGCCAGACGCAGAGGAAGCTCGCGATAGCTACGCGGGGAGGCTCGGAATATCTCGCAGTGATGCGGACAGTTCATGGGTTTGAGCAGATATTCCTCACCTTCTTCCGGAGTATGTATCGGCTGGAATGAATCCTTGCCGTACTTGGCATAGTGTCCGGATGTAACATACAGATTCTTGTTACCTATATGGGGAGTGATTACCTGCTGATAGCCGTATTGTTTCTGTATCTTGCGGAGGAATTGCTCCAGTCGGTCGCGAAGCGCGGCTCCTTTCGGCAGCCATAATGGCAGTCCGGCTCCGACATTCTGAGAAAACGCAAACAATTCCATTTCTTTTCCCAGCTTGCGATGGTCGCGCTTCTTGGCTTCTTCAAGCATGGCCAGATATTCATCGAGCATGGCTTTCTTGGGGAAGCTGATTCCATAGACACGGGTCAGCTGCGGACGTTTCTCGTCGCCGCGCCAATATGCACCGGCGAGCGATGTCACCTTTACAGCCTTGATAGGCGAGGTGTTTGGAATATGCGGTCCGCGGCAAAGGTCTGTAAACGCACCCTGGGTATAAGTTGTGATATTGCCGTCTTCAAGATCGGATATCAGCTCGCATTTATATGTTTCGCCCCGGTCTCCGAAAAGTTTCATGGCATCGGCCTTGCTTATGTCGGAGCGCACGATGTCTTCTTTTTTTCGCGCGAGTTCAAGCATCTTCTGCTCTATCCGTGCGAAATCGGCGTCGGTTATTCTGGTATCGCCGGTGTCCACATCGTAATAGAATCCGTTTTCAATCGCCGGACCTATACCGAATTTGACTCCCGGGAAAAGCTCCTGAAGAGCTTCTGCCAGAAGGTGGGCGCTACTGTGCCAGAAAGCGTGCTTGCCTTCCGGATCATCCCATTTGAAAAGCCTTAGCGATGCATCGCCTTCTATCGGACGCGACAAATCCCACTCCTTGTCGTTGACAGAAGCGGCAAGAACATCCTGCGCCAGACGCGGACTGATGCTTTTGGCTATCTCAAGCGGAGTTACTCCGGCTTCGAACTGCTTTACGCTATTATCGGGAAAAGTGATATTAATCATTTCTAATACATTAAATATGAACCGACTGGACTTACGAATGCCCTGTCGGCGCAAACTTTCGCGCAAAGGTACGAATTTTTATTGAATCTCCGAAGCTTTACAGCAATTATTTTTTCAAACGTTTTAAAACAGGACCTTTTTGCTTCGTGTCGGCTACCTTTCGAGCTGTGGCTTTAGCGCCTTTTATCACATATTCATTGTAATAGGCAATCAGCAACGCTGTCAACGGCAGCGCTATAATCATGCCTACAAGCCCCATCAGCGAACCCCATACCGACAGCGACAGCAGAATTATGGCCGGATTCAGTCCTAATGTCTTGCCCATTATCTTGGGCGTGAGAACATAATCGCACACACACTGGCTTACAACATACACCAGACAGCATTTGCCTAACTCGGCCCAGAAGCCCACCTCGCCTGTAAGCGAGTAAATATAGCACAATATGGCCACAGGAATCAATGTTACATACTGGAAGTAAGGAATCATGTAAAGCACCCCCACAACTATGCCCATGATTATGGCCATCGGCAACCCGACTATCGAGAAACCTATGCAATAGAACACGGCCGCGCACGAGGCTATGACTGCCTGCGAACGGAAATAGATGTTCATGTTGCGGGCTATATCCTCGCCTACCTTGTAAACCGTGCGCCGGTAAGCCGGAGGCACCATGGCCTTGAAGCCTCTCATAAGCCGATTGTAGTCGAGCATTATGAATACCACATACACAAAGGTCAGAAGCCACTCAAGTGTATGCAAAAGGAAATCAACCGTGGCAGTGAGCACTGTGGTTCCCTTGTTGAGTATGGTTTCAAGACGGCTCCCCGCCAGAATCTGAGTGAGGTTTTCAGTCCGGAGAGTGTTGCGGAGATATTCCTGCAATTCAGGCGGCAGGAAAGGTGACGACTGATTCTTTTCGGCCGAAGCTTTTACAAGCGCATCTACCTGATCGATTTCGTTCAGTGCAGACGGTATGAAAAAATATGCCAGCAGTCCGAATATCAATGTGGCTTCAATCAGAGTCATCAGCACCGGCAAGCCTCTGTGTTTCACCTTCAGCAGGCGCTGCTGCCATTCCACCACAGGTTCAAGCAGATAAGCTATCAGGCAGGCCAGACCAAAGGGCAACAACACATCTTTCAATTCGTTTATAAGCCATACCAGACCGACCACAACGGCAAACGCGCCGAGTACGCGTATCACGCGGTCGAATGTTATGGGATGTGAAGATGACATATGCTTGCGGATGTGAATTCTATAATACTATAAAACCGCAAGCGCCTGAATTGTTTGTCAGAGCGCGAAATTTCAAAGAAGGCGCTCCTGCTTTCAGATTATCTACCGCCGCAGACAGAGTCGAGCCAGGAAAGAATCACCTGCAGCACATCGTCGGAAATATCTTCGGCAATACTCTGATACTCCTGCGGCATACCGCTGCCGCATTGCTGCATCAGATGGTTGTGCCCCGGCACGATACGTGCGTCTGCGCCGGCGTTGAGTTCCTTTATGGTATCGAGATTTCCAGGCAGCACCTGCATGTCTTTTTCTCCGTTCAGCGCAAGCCAGGGCACTGTCACCAGCCTTATATCATCGGCGGGATCATACTTTATTATACTGCGGTACGATGGCGCCGACATAGTCTGCGCCACCTGCGCTATATGGTCGCGCACCTGAGGTATATCATAGCCTCCGCCCGTCTGCGATGCTAGCTCCATATACAGCGAAGAAGCCACCAGCGCGTCAGGCATATCCGATTTCACAATGTCCATCAGACGGCGCTGCCGCGCCTCTCCATCCCATCGTCCTGTCATAGCCACAGCCATAGCCCTGGCCTGCGACATCACCAACGAATCGCCGGGCCACGCCGGACACCCCATCGTAACTATAAAGCGGCATTCCGGATTACGAACAGCCATTCTGACAGCCACCGTACCACCCTCGCTATGTCCGAGAACTCCCTTGGGCACATCCGATTCCACTATGGAGTCGAGTACATTCAAGGCCACCCCGAGGTCGCCTATATAATCATCGGCCGTACACTGCGAAGCATCGCCCTGGCTTTCCCCCACTCCCCGGTCGTCGAGACGTATCACCGCATAGCCATGCGAGGAAAGGAATTCCGCTATTACTTTAAACGGCCTGTGACCCATCACTTCCTCATCGCGATTCTGGGCCCCGCTGCCTGTGGCGAGTACCAGCGCCCCCTTCGGACTGACTCCGGCCGGAGGCATCGTTACAGTGGCGCCGAGCGATATTCCGGCATTATTGTTATAAAGCTTGAGGTCTTTCGATTCAAAATCCGCCGCCACTGCATATTGCAGGCACATCGCCACCAATATGGCAAAACATAAAACCACCTTCTTCATATCATGCAAGTGCGTTATTATTTATAAATATGCAAAAGTACGTTATTTTTCATAATCGCACAAAAAATATTCTTATCTTTGCATCAAAATCAAAGAAAAATGTCCGACGAAATCGATATACTGAAAAAACGCGGAGTAAAAGAGACTCCCAACCGCATACTTGTAATGCGCCAGCTGCGTCAGGCACACAGGCCCATGTCGCTCGGCGAACTTGAGAACGCTCTTGAAACACTCGACAAATCAAGCATTTTCCGCGTATTGAATCTGTTTTTGGAGCATGAAGCCGTACACGCAATAAACGGAGTGGACGGCCTGACCCGCTATGAGATATGCACCGGCCACGACCACTGCAGCATCGACGACATGCACCCCCATTTCTACTGCATTGAATGCCACAAACATTTCTGCCTGTGCGACACCGACATGCCGGCACTCGGCCTTCCTGACGGCTTTGAAGCAAAATCAATGAGCGTAATGATACAGGGCTTATGTCCTGAATGCTCCTTACCACACTGACACAATGGAAGATATTCTCATTTCGGCAGGCAACATCATAAGCGACTGGGTTCTCCTGCCCATGCTAACTGCGGCTGCCCTGTGGTTTACCTTGCGCTTCAGAGGCGTTCAGTTCACCATGATCGGCGACATGTGCCGCCAGCTCACAGCCCGCAGCAACCATAAGGGCATCAGCTCGTTTCAGGCCTTCGCCGTATCAATCGCCAGCCGTGTCGGCACAGGCAATCTGGCCGGCGTGGCCACTGCCATTATAATCGGAGGTCCGGGGGCCGTGTTCTGGATGTGGGTGATGGCTCTTCTCGGAGCCGCATCGGCTTTTGTGGAATCGACCCTCGCCCAGCTCTACAAGGTTCCCGACGGTAACGGAGGATTCCGCGGTGGCCCCGCCTACTACATACTGCACGGTCTTAAGTCGCGTCCGTGGGCCATACTGTTCGCCGTACTGATTTCAATCACCTTCGGTCTGGCCTACAACTCGGTTCAAAGCAACACCATAGCCGAAGCATTCAACTCATCGTGGAACATTCCCGTGTGGCTCACAGCCTCTGTCATCAGCCTGCTGGCCGGATGGGTAATATGGGGCGGACTGAAGTCGATAGCCCGCTTCAGCCAATGGGTAGTGCCTGTAATGGCCGCAGCGTATATAATCGTTGCCCTGCTGGTTGTGGTAATGAATATCGAGCGTGTACCCGATGTGCTGAAACTGATAGTGGAGAACGCTTTCGGAATCGATGAAGCCATCGGGGGCACTCTCGGAGGCGCCATGGCCATGGGCATACGACGCGGACTGTTCAGCAACGAAGCCGGCGAAGGATCGGCTCCGAATGTAGCAGCCACAGCTCATGTGTCGCATCCGGTAAAACAGGGCCTGGTACAGGCTCTGGGCGTATTCACCGACACTCTGCTCATCTGCACAGCCACCGCCTTTCTTATTTTGCTCAGCGGCGTACACACCGATGCTGCCGTCGGCGGAATCAGCCTCACCCAGCAGGCGCTTGACGCCGAGTTCCGTCTGATTCCGGGCGCGGGCGCATGGTTTGTGAGCGTGGCGATATTGTTCTTCGCCTTCACTTCGATAGTGGCAAACTATTATTATGGTGAAACAAACATCCGCTTTATCAGCTCCAGTCACATATGGGTTACCGTATACCGGATTGTGGTAACCGCTTTTGTTCTTGCCGGCGGACTATCTTCGTTAGGCGTGGTGTGGTCGCTGGCCGACATCACCATGAGCCTCATGGCCATCTGCAATCTGTGCGCCATTGTCCCGCTTGGACGCTATGCCCTCCGCTGCCTCGACGACTATCGCTCTCAGAAACGACAAGGAGCCGACCCGCAATACCATCGGTCGGTCAACAAGGATATATCGGCCGACACCCCCTGCTGGCCGGAATAATACCCCGCTCCCCGATATTTGAATGAAATTCCAGCAATAAAACTAATAAAAACACAAAACCAAGTCCGACAAAAATGTTAACCGACAAATTACAAGATAAATGCCGTGGCTCGCTCGTTGGCGGTGCTGTCGGCGACGCCCTCGGGTATCCTGTTGAATTTGATTGCTCCTTTAAGCAAATCCAGTCAAAATATGGCGAAGATGGAATTAAAGAGTACGACCTCACTTATCCATGGCTTGACCAGAAGTTCGACAAGGCATTGTTCTCCGACGATACGCAGATGACTCTCTATACCGCCGAAGGCTTGCTTGAAGCAGTGCGCAGCGGCAAAGATATTGTTCCTACTATCTGCAATGCCTATCTTGCATGGTATGGTCATCAGGTGGGCAAAAAAGTGAAAATCTCGTACCAGTCGGAACTTTCGAAAATCGAGGAATTGAATCAGCGCAGAGCGCCCGGAAACACGTGCATCAACTCTTTGATGTTGATTCACAGCGGCAAGGACCCCGAAAATTCAAGCAAGGGATGCGGAGGTATAATGCGCGTTGCCCCTATTGCCATCTATGGAGCATGTCACGGGTGGTCTCTGGAGAAAACAGCCCTTATCGCGGGCGAATCCGCCGAACTCACACATCAACATCCATTGAGCACATATGCTTCGGCGGCGCTGGCTGTGATTGTGTATCAGTGTCTGTCTGCCGATAATGTCGATTCCGAAACCTTCCTCTCCATAGTCAACGCAACGCTGGTTGTGACAGCACAGCTATACGGCGACAATGCTCCGGGAATGAATGATTTCAAGAAGATAATCGAAAAAACAATTCCGCTGGAACACAATCCGCTGCCGGATTGGAGAATCATCGAGAACAGTCTGGGCGGCGGCTGGGTAGCAGAAGAAACATTGGCTATAGCAATATTCAGTGTACTCCGCCATATCGATGACTTCAACGCCTGCATGTCAAGTGCGGTCAATCACGGCGGTGACAGCGACTCCACCGGTGCCGTAGCCGGCAACATCATCGGAGCGATTCTCGGCTATGATGCCATTCCTGATAAATTCAAAGACACTATCCAGCTGAAGGAACTTCTGCTATCAACGGCAGATGACCTTTTTAGGAATTAACCTGTATTTGATACTCTAATAAAGGAGGCCATGTCTGCCGACATGGCCTCCTTGCATTTATACTCAATAATATATTCTATAGGCC
>JAIDBM010000015.1 GCA_029056365.1 Muribaculaceae bacterium
ATCCTGAAGCATCTGTTTCGCTGATATAGCCGAATCGGGATTGAGTCGCACGAATTGAGTCTCAAATATTTCAAGTAAAATATTTGTAGATGGGTCATAAACCCTTCCGGCATCTTCTTCTGAAATCTTACCGAAATATTTATATCCAAGTCGGGTCAGATGCACCATAGCAGGCATCTGGACTCTTGTAGCTTCGTTGAATTTACTCATTGCTCTCCATAAGATTTAGAAGGTTCACATGCCATCGCCGTCTCATTAGTGCTGTAAACTTTGCTCGGCAAGTTTAATAGTTTTATCGTATGATTTTGCTAATTGCACAAATTTAGTTATTTATTCCTACATGCCAATGAAAAAATACGGATAAAACATATAAAAAAAACGCCTTTGCGGCGTTTTTTATTGTGTGTATGTAATCTGCTATTTTTCAGATACGTGCGAGATCTCTTAAATTGTCGAGTATCTCCTTGCCGCTCAATGTGCGCCTCGACTGTAGCTCCAGCGCGAAACTACGGGCTATCGATGCCACTGCCTGATGATTGAATATCCGGTCGAAATAATTGAAATTGCTGCGGAACAGATTATCCACCTCGTCGTTGTCGAGTGAGCATTCCTCGACCGCCTCACTTCTTATTATTGCCTTTATCCGGTCGATTACCTCATCGGAAAGCCGACTCCTGTCGATCAGATAACTACGGCACATAACATTACCCATGAGCATTCCTGTAAGCAATGATATCTGCTTGAGCATCTGGTTCCAGGCAAGTTTTGCCGAATAGCGCGGATTTCCACGGAAATAAAAATCAGGCGAAAACCTCATTCCTTCTCCCGCAGGAGCGTCAAGCGACATCTGCACCAGCATATCCTCTCCATCGGCCATGACAAGCGCTATGGCCATGCCTGTGAGGCCGTATGTTTTGTCTTGTTCGTCGCGATATTTCAGTTTATGATCCATGATTATTCAACGTATCTTACATCTGATTAGTTTATGACCATAATCTTTGTTACAGCCGAATAATTCGAACCCGATTCGTTTTCAGAAGCGAGCACGAAATATATTCCGGCACGCACACGTTCTCCGCCGAGATTACAGCCGTCCCATACCATCATGCCGCCTTCCGAACGGCCCTGGTACACCAGAGCACCCTGGGCATCGGTTATTTTTACAAGCGAATTGTCCATAAGACCGTTTACGGTAATCCAGCCTGTATAGTCGGGGCGCACCGGATTGGGATAGGCATATACATTGTCGAGATTGTCGGCAGCAGGGGCTGCGTCCGACGAGTATACTATAGTACCGTAATTGGTGCCTATATATACCTTGTTGTCGATTTTGCTTGCCTCTATACAGTTTACTGTATTCGAAGGCAGGGGCGAGTTCTCGGTAGTGTAATGTTCCAGAATACGGTCGCCGGTTTCGCTTACAAGATAAATTCCTGAATTCTGAGTGGCAATCCACTTTCTGTCGGCGGGGTCGACAGAAATCCAGTTTACCTGCTCACCGGCCAGAAGGTAATCGGCATAGTTTGTGCCGTCGTTACGGGGCACCTTTATGCGGTTGCATCGGAAATCGGCATTGAAAGCCTCACGCGGGTCTACTTCTATTACACCGTCCTGACTTCCTATCCACACTTTTCCACGATGGTCTTCCGCCGCATATAGGTAATGCGAGGTATAGAAAGTGTTTCCATCCTGGTCGATAAACGAGTTATGATGCGCCTCACGGTCGTCGGAGGGCGATGAAGTGCCTTTTGTATCAATAAAAAGGGCCCCAAGTCCGTAGCCTGAACTTATAAGTACAATATTGTCGGAATAGCGGCATGTTGTCATTACAGTCTCGAAGTGGTTGCGGTATGAATTCGGAAAGTTGTGTTCAATCCAGTCGCTCTTTTCCACATTCTTCGGATCACGAAGTTTTTCAGCGGGCAGAATAGCTATGTGGGTATGGTTTGGAGCGTCAGGTTCCATACCGCTCAGCGCCCAGAGATTGTTGAATCGGTCGAAACCGAGAGCATATACATTGTTGCCCCATCCGGTGAAAGGAGCGTTTTTCTTGTTCTGCGAGTAACGTGCTATCTGTTCGCCGGTGTTACGGTCGATTACTCTCACTCCGTCGAAACGGCTGGCAAGATAATACACCGAGTTGTCCACAGGGTCTTCCACCACCTGACCGTCTCCGGCCCTGCGTCCGGCGGCATTCGCTTCGAATTCTTTTGTATCGTTGTAGCTTACATCATACATGGTGCCGTTTTCCACCATGTCGGTGGTCTGGATGGAATATAACGCGCCTGCTCCGCCGGAGTATTTGGTACCGTTGCACGGACGAATTGTCATGCTCGAACCGCTGGTAAGATACACCCTCTCGCCATCGGCCGATTGCGAAATCCACGCCACATGCTGGCATACACCGCCTTCGGGGCGATAGTATTCGTTCAGTACCACAGGCGAGCTTCCGCCAATATCGAATCTGCCTATGCCGTCGGTGGAACCGTGCCATATTTTGCTGTCTTCGCTCCATTTACCTATCATCGACTTCTGGAACAGCTGTGGAAGCTCGGTTACGCCGGTCTGGTTTCCTTTATTGTCGAAATTATATATTTTTGTATCTGACACTATATAATATCCTCCGCTGTAAGGCTTGAACCAGTCGGTGCGGGCATGAGGCGTAATGGTTGTCTGGAGATCGGAAGTATAATTATCGAAATCAACCGAAATAACCCTGAAAACGGTGTTCGAACTTCTGTGTTTTGTAAAAAGTTGGTCGTTTATAACAAAGAAACGTTTTGCTGCGGCATTCGATGAAATCTGCTTGAAATCGCCTATTGCCGAATGGGGAGAATCCAGAGTGGCCACGAGAGTCTTTGTATCGTTCTGCAGAACCACACGGTCGCGCCATATGGCTACGGCAGTCAACGACACCGACCAGTTTCGCGATTCCTTCACCACAAGTTTTTCGGCATCGTATATCACGTAGCCGAAATTTGTGGCTATGGAGATATAATCGTCCTGCATTGTAACGCTGTTTATAACTTTGTTTACCGTGAGGTTTGCATTAACAATTTCAGGCATATTCACCACACGTCCGTCGTCGTATATCACATCCATGTTGGTGTTTTCGTACACCACCAGCAGGTATTTGTTCTTGCTGTTGTATTGAATGTCTGTTACAATACAGTCGCTGAGTTTGTTGGCGTTTGTATATGCGTATGTTTCCTGTGTGTCTTTATCATATGAGTACAGACTTCCGTTTGAACTGTAATAGAGTTTTGACGGTGTTTCCACAATATCGCTGAATTTACCATTGTACAGCGGATATATGGTCCACGACTGTGCTCCCGCTCCTGTCAGAGAAAGGAGCATACATATAAGAAATAAGGTTTTCTTTATCATTTTAGCGTTTTTAGAGCCGGTTCCACAATAAATGTTAACGTCAGGGTTGCATATTTTTTCGCAGATTGTACGCTGCCGAATCAGGAGTGTACTTGATATACACGACTGATTCAAAGCATGCAAGATGCAAAAAAGATGCAATCAAAGGGTAACTTTCTTCTTTGGACTTGGCATTTCTTGTCGAACTGATTTTGTAATTTTATTAATACTTTTGTTTCCTGATGCAGAGCCGTCTGTTATAAATACCATCGCCCTGGCGTTAACATTTATTGTCGAACCGGCTCTTATTCAAATATTCAATCAACTGAGCCACGGCGCGTCCACGGTGACTTATTGCGTTTTTTTCTTCTGCCGAAGCTTCGGCGAATGTTTTTGTCCAGCCTTCAGGTTTGAACACCGGATCATAGCCGAATCCGCCGCAACCGGCAGCCTCACATGTTATCACACCTTTTACTTCTCCGGTGAAAACAGTAGTTCTTTCTCCTTCAATCAGAGTCACCACGGTTCGGAAGCGTGCCCTGCGGTCGCTTTCTCCTTCAAGTTTTTTCAGCAGCAGCGCCATGTTGGCAGCCGAATCGTGCCCGTCTGAGGCATAACGTGCCGATCTTACACCGGGTTCGCCTCCGAGAGAGTAAACTTCCAGCCCGGTATCATCGGCAAAACAATCATAACCGTAACGTTCTTTTATCCACTTTGCTTTTATAAGCGAGTTTTCTTCAAGAGTCTGTCCGGTTTCCGGTATATCATCGTCACAGCCAATGTCGGCGAGCGACAGTATATTCAAACCGTCGCCCGCCATCTGACGCAGTTCGGAGAGTTTATGGGCATTGTTGGTTGCAAAAACCAGAGTGCTTTTTTCTTTCATATTTATAAAAACGTGTAAACCCTCCTTTTATTGCAAATCAAGACAGTACTATATTCACTATCTTGCGGGGCACCACAATAACCTTGCGTATGGTTTTGCCCTCAAGCCATTTGGCCGCATTCTCGTTGCTCTTGGCCATCTCCTCCACCTCGGCCGCCGGCATATCGGCCGGAACGGTGATATTGAATCGGGCCTTTCCGTTGAACGACACCGCGTAAGTCACCTCCGACTCCCGCAGATATTCTTCGTTGTGCCGTGGCCACTGCGCGTCGCACACTGTTGTGTTGTTTCCAAGCGCTGAATGCCAGAGTTCCTCTGCCACGTGCGGGGCAAACGGAGCAAGCAGTATAACCAGCTGTGCAAGCACATCCTTGCTGTGGCACTTCTGCTGTCCGAGTTCATTCACACAAATCATGAATGCGGCTACCGATGTGTTGAACGAGAAGTTTTCTATATCCTCGCTCACCTTTTTTATAAGCTTGTGAAGCGACCTGAGATTTTCGGCCGATGGTTCAGAGTCGTCGACCAGCAGCTGGTCGCCCTTATAGAAAAGATTCCACAGTTTCTTTATGAAGCGGTTCACACCGTCGATGCCATTTGTATCCCAGGGCTTGCTCTGTTCCAGCGGCCCGAGGAACATCTCGTACAGACGCAGTGTGTCGGCGCCGTAGCGTTCCACTATGTCGTCAGGGTTCACAACGTTGAACATAGTTTTCGACATTTTTTCAACAGCGGCTCCACAGTGGTATTTTCCGTCATCTTCCAATACAAATTCGGCTGTTGCGAATTCCGGAAGCCAGCCCCGGAAAGCATCCAGATCGAGAACATCGTTGTTCACAATGTTCACATCCACATGTATGGGTGTTACATCGTACTGGTCTTTTTTGCCTAAAGTAACGAATGTGTTCGTATCCTTGATACGGTAAACAAAATTACTGCGGCCCTGTATCATACCCTGGTTGATGAGCTTGCGGAACGGCTCGTCCTTGCATACCACGCCGAGGTCGTAAAGGAACTTGTTCCAGAAGCGGCTGTATATGAGGTGCCCGGTGGCATGTTCGGTTCCGCCTATATAAAGGTCGACGTTCTGCCAGTATTCATCGGCTTCTTTCGACACAAGCGCTTCTGAGTTTCCGGGATCCATGTAACGCAGATAATATGCCGATGAGCCGGCGAATCCCGGCATAGTGTTCAGTTCGAAAGGGTATCCTTCGGCTGTACACCAGTTTTTGGCCCTGCCCAACGGGGGCTCGCCGCTTTCGGTAGGGAGGAACTTGTCGACCTCGGGCAGAAGCAAAGGCAAGCGGTCGTCGGACAGCACATAGGGTATGCCGTCCTTATAATAAACAGGGAATGGTTCGCCCCAATATCTCTGACGTGAGAATATGGCGTCGCGCAGGCGGTAGTTTACCTTCACCTTGCCTATTCCCGCCTCTTCTATGAACTGTCTGGTCTTAGCCATGGCTTCTTTTACATCCATACCATCAAGCACAAGACGTTCCGAAGCCGAGTTTATCATTTTTCCACTTTTGGCATCGTAGCTTTCCTCGCTCACATCGGCACCTTCTATAAGCGGAATCACCGGAAGATTGAAATGGCGGGCAAAAGCATAGTCACGGCTGTCGTGGGCAGGTACAGCCATGATGGCGCCGGTACCATATCCGGCCAACACGTAATCGCTTACCCATACCGGAATCTTTTTTCCGCTCAGCGGATTCACCGCATATGCCCCGGTGAACACACCGCTCACACGCTTGTCGATCATACGCTCGCGTTCGGTTTTATGGCGTATGCTCTGCCGGTATTCGTCCACATCCTTACGCCGGTCATCGGTAGTGACCATATCCACATATTCGCTTTCAGGGGCCAGTACCATAAAGGTAACACCGAATATAGTGTCAGGACGCGTAGTGAAAATTTCAAGCCGTACATCGCTGCCGTCTATATCGAATTTCACCTCGGCACCCTCGCTTCGGCCTATCCAGTTGCGCTGGGTTTCCTTCAGAGAATCGGTCCAGTCGAGCTTATCCAAATCGTCAAGCAGACGTCCGGCATATGCCGAAACCCTCAGACACCACTGATACATCAGTTTCTGCTCTACCGGATATCCTCCGCGAACCGACACACCCTCGCTCACCTCATCGTTTGCGAGCACGGTGCCAAGTTTCGGACACCAGTTCACCATGGTGTTTCCGAGATATGCCATGCGATAGTTCATCAGAGTGTCGGACTTCTGTTTTGCGTCCATTGCATTCCATTCTGCGGCAGTAAACGAAAGTTCCTCACCACAGGCGGCATCGATATTTTCGCTACCTGAAGTCTCGAATTTTTTTATAAGGTCGGCCACAGGCATGGCTTTTGCTTCCGAACGGTCGTAGTAATGTTCGAACATGCGGATAAAAGCCCACTGGGTCCATTTGTAATAGTCGGGATCGCATGTGCGTATCTCGCGGCTCCAGTCATAGCTGAAACCTATTTTGTCGAGCTGTTCGCGGTAGCGGTTGATGTTTACGGTGGTGGTCTTTTCGGGATGCTGTCCGGTTTGTATGGCATACTGTTCCGCCGGAAGTCCATAGGCATCGTAGCCCATAGGGTGAAGGACATTGAATCCGTTCAGACGTTTGTAACGGCTGTAAATGTCGGAAGCTATGTAACCGAGCGGATGGCCTACATGCAGTCCGGCACCTGAAGGATAAGGAAACATGTCGAGCACATAGAATTTAGGCCGCGAATGGTCTATCTCCACTTTATATGTTCCTTCCTCGCGCCAGCGCTCCTGCCAGCGGCTTTCTATATTTCTATGATTATATTCCATATGTTATTTTTATTATTTTCCTATTTTTAAATCCTTGATATCCCCCCTTATGAAAGCTCAAGCATACGTTCAATGGGCTTTCTTGCCTTTTCGGCAATTTCAGCATCAATGATTATTTCAGGCTGTTCGGTACGCAGACATTCATAAAGCTTCTCCATTGTATTGAGCTTCATGTAACGGCAGTCGTTGCATCCGCAGGTGCTGTCGTTGGGAGGAGCGGGAATAAAAGTCTTGTCAGGACAACTTTTCTGCATCTGATGCAGTATGCCGCTTTCGGTGGCTACAATAAATTCCTTATCGTCGGACTCGATGGCGTATTTAAGGAGCACCGCTGTAGAACCTACCACATCGGCCATTATCTGAAGCGGACGCTTGCATTCAGGGTGAACCAGCAGTTTTGCTTCGGGATGCTCTTTTTTTAGTTCGGCTATTTTCTCAGCCGAGAATTCCTCATGCACATGACATGCTCCGTTCCAAAGCACCATGTTGCGTCCGGTAACCGAATTTATGTAGTTGCCGAGATTACGGTCGGGTCCGAATATAAGTTTGGCGTCCTTGGGAAATGTTTCCACTATTTTTCTGGCGTTGCCCGAAGTCACCAGCACATCGGTAAGCGCCTTCACTCCGATAGAAGTGTTAACATATGAAATCACCGTATGGCCAGGATGAGCTGCCACAAAACTTGCGAAGCTGTCGACCGGACATGAGTCGGCAAGAGAACATCCGGCATTGAGGTCAGGAATGAGAACCTTTTTTCCGGGGCATAAAACTTTAGCCGTCTCACCCATGAAATGAACGCCGCAGAGCACAATTATTTCCGCATTCTGAAGTTTAGCCGCAATCTGAGCCAAAGCCAGAGAATCGCCAATGTAATCGGCTATATCCTGAATTTCGGCCGGCTGATAATAGTGGGCCATGATCACAGCGCCTTTCTCTTTTTTCAGACGCAGAATTTCATTCTTCAGATCAGGCACCGGATTTCCGGCAGCGTTGATGTCTCCTTTTTCAACAGCCATTTTTTATTGTTTATAAATTTATAGAATTTTAAAATTTAAAAAATCTCTATTCCAGTAATAATAATGAGTGTTGAAAAAGTAGATAACTTTTTTGCTGTAAATGCCTGATTATGTGTTATCGACAGCTTGTCAGGCTTATTTACAATCTGTCTACATTGTCAGGCATTGAAATCAAGCGTTATAAGTATGTTTTCAACACGGTGTCAATAATGTGCAAAGTTAATAAATTTCTACGAAACAGAATGTAGATAAGCTGTGAATATGATGTGGAAATATATATAATATCTTATTTGTGTGAAATTTGCATCGGCATGAACTTTTGTATATACAGCGTTGTTGGCGGTTTTTGCAAATTAAGTTACTGAAAACTTGTTTTCATGTTATCTACACTTTTCAACATGCTTTTCTACATGTGTATATTGTTCATTCCGATAGGGCGAAACGGTGCTTGTATCATACAGCAGGTAAGCAAGTGGTTAGATTTATTATCGACAGAGTTTCCATAAGCTTATCGACAGAGTTTTCATATGTTTATCAACATTATAATGTGCTGATTATTAATAATGTAATATATTATCAACACGGTGTTGAAAACATTTATATACACAGTTGTGGATAAGATAATAACACACTCTTGGCATGAGCCGAAAGTAAACATACTCTAAAAAGCAAAAAGGAGATATCCCGAGGCTGGATGTCTCCTTTTTGAATATGTTTTGAAATACTATAAAAGACGGTTCTGCGAGCACGCTCCCGATGTCTATATTGTGTATATGCCTCTGAATACCTCGGTAGCCGGGCCATTCATTACAAGGGTATTATCGTTTGATAAGTCGATGGTAAGTAGTCCGCCGCACAATTGTACTTCAACCGGCCATTCCGCGTATCGGTTGATAACAGCCGCTGCTGCCGCCGCACAGGCTCCGCTGCCGCAGGCAAGGGTTTCGCCTACTCCGCGTTCCCATGCACGCATGGCTATATGATGGCTGTCGATAATCCTTACAAATTCTATATTGGCTTTCTCCGGCCATATTTCATGACATTCAAGACGCGGACCAAGCAGTTCGAACTTGCAGTCGTACAAATCGTCGACAAATACCACTCCGTGCGGATTACCTACCGATAGAGCGGTGATTCTTATTTTTTCTCCACAGTTGTCGACAGGACTGTTGATAAGTGGTGTGACAGTGTTGACAGGAACATCGGCAGGTGCGGTGCATATCATACCCATGTCGACTTTTACCGACTGCACTTTATCGGAGCTGTCGGTTGTGAGAGTAAGTTTGCGTAAACCGGCTCCGGTTTCTACAAGTGGAGTGATACTGTTCACAACCTTGTTGTCGTAGGCGTATTTGCCGGCACAGCGTAGTCCGTTGCCGCAAATCTGGGCTTCGGAGCCATCGGCATTGAAAATGCGCATTCTGAAATCGGCGGTCTCCGAAGGGCATATGGCCAGAAGACCGTCGGCACCTATGCCGATGCGTCGTCGACACAGCACACGCGCCAGTTCGC
>JAIDBM010000150.1 GCA_029056365.1 Muribaculaceae bacterium
GTGACTGTGCCCTCGGGAATCTCTATCGTAAAGCCCCACTCATCGTCACGGGTGTATCCGCCGAAGTCGCACACAAGATTCCAGCAATTGCTATCTGTACCGAGCCAAGGTGTAACTTCCATAAGAATCTTCTGCTCAGGGTAGATTTCATGCAGAATAACTTTGGCGTCAGGTGCAACTTCTATGGGCCGGTCAAATATGAATGAAACCTCACCCAGTATCCCGGAATGGTCGGTATACAGGCTGCACCATGTGTAGGTGAATGAATTCGGGTTGCCATCGTATGCTCCGATAAAGTTGAACACAATTTCATCATTGACAATATCATCGCGATATATCGAGCACGCACTGCCGGCAGGCAACACAAGTTTGTAATTTACGCCCTTGTCAAAGGTCATGTATGTGTCGAAAGCAGGACGGGCTTGCCCCAAATCCCAGTCATAGGCGATATCAGCCGGTATTTCGGCGATTTTCTCGTTTTCGCGATAGAGGTCAAACATGGGTTCTCCGACAGCTTTTGTTTCAAGACCCCAATAAAATACGATGAAATTGTCTGAATCCTGGATTTGGTCCCAATTTTCGGTGCCAAAGGTAGGTCCGAGCGTAGAGGGAACGCTGAACGGACAACTTGTCGCACCATTTACAAGCTGGTATATTCCCTCCTCCAGTTCAGTCCAGCCTATGACACCTTCGGGAAGGCACAAGCGATAAGCGACTCCTTTGGGGAGGTTCTGCTTCTCGAAATGAACATTAAGGATTCCCTCGGTAGATTTGCTGCTTGTGGAATTGATGATTTCGAGCGACGTGGCTTCTGCCACAACCACGCCGTCGGCTTGAATGGTGACGGGTGTTGTGACCTCGTCCATAAGTTTGATTGCGCGGTCAAACTTTATGCCCACTTCTTCAAGAGGGTAGACAAACGGCCTGTCTGATTTGATTGTGTACGACACCGGCCACATTATCGGAGCCGTCGTGCTTGTATTCCCTGCGCAGACGGCTTGTAATCCTAATAGGCCGCATACAATTGTGATGAATAATTTTGATCTCATACGCTTGATGTTATTTGTTGATTTCAAGCAAATTTAATACATCAAAAGTTTACAAGCAAGACAAAAAGTTTAACGGCTTCAATTTTTATGCGGTTGAATTAAAGTAAATTACGAATAGCTGTTTGGCCCATTTTTGTTCAGCTGTCGCAAAAGTTTAACACCCGGGCGATTTATGTAGGTATTACAGGCTTCTCAAGAGTTTGCGTACGTAGATGCCTATGTTGGTTTGATGTTCGTCAATGCCAAGTTTACGGCGTATCTCACTGCTGATGTTATAATGGCGTTTCAGCTGTATGTATTCTCCGACTTCTTTTCCTCTAAGTCCGATAGCATAGAGGCATACATAATTGATTTCAGTTTCAGTCAGACTATGAGCTTCAAGATAGCTGATAAATTCGGGGTGCGATGCAGTGAATGCAAGTCTGGTGGAATCCATAAATGCCTTTCTGTCCGACGTAAGTTTTTCAACCCATTCTTCATAAGGTTTACCGTAGGCCTCATTCCCCGAAATCTTTTCAGCAAGCAAGCCGTTCAGCATCTCGATGCGAGCCTTGATGGCATCTGAGACTTGCGCCGTAACCTCGTCATTAGATTGAACAAGTCTTTTTAATGTGTCACACTCAGACTCTATCTCCGACAGTCGCAGCCTTAGATTGTCTTCAATGAGTTTGTGTTGTTCCTTTTCCAATCGGAGCCTTTGGATATCTTGCTCTTTCAGAAGATTTCTCGACTTTATAAGCTTATAGCGATAGTAAATTACGGAAACAGCTACAAAAAGCACCAGCAATGCACAAACGCAAATCCATATAACAAGATTTTTTTTCTGCGTCTCGGCAAGATTTTTAATCTCTATATCGTGCTGCTGCTGCGCGAATAATAAATCGCTTGAAAATATGCTGTAATGAATAGAATCCAAAGCGGTATAAAAATCCTTGTATGCTTCCATCGCCCCCTTTATGTCGCCGCTTTTTTCTAAAATTTCGGCTTTGACGGCAGAATATTCCAATGCCGCCGGAAAATTAGAAACCGGACTTATCGAATTGATGTACTGCACCGCTTTGGCAGTGTCCCCACTCTTGAGATATGCTGCCGCCATATGAATTCTGTCATAACTTTCAATGCTGTCCAACGAATCAAAGTGTTGTAAAATGTCTCTTATTTCGTCTTCGCTGCCAAACTGCATCGCGTAGCCAATCCTGTATGGCGCGATTATATTGGAGAGTTCCGGATAATCCGATATTATTCTATCAGCAACTTTAAATACACTGTCAGTGTGATGCTTGTCATTGTTTAGAATATAACCATCAATAGCATTACAAAGCGACAATAGTTGATAATCGGTTTTGCCTATTTCAGAATACAGATTTGCTGCATCAAGATTATCTCTGATGAAGTCATTGAATTTATAAGTCTGATATAGGATAGTTGCTTGCGCCACAAGCAGATTGGCGATGGCAAGGGTGTCTGTCGCCTCGTTTCTGTATTCCCTGCCGTTTATGAAGCACCGCATGGCATCATCAAGATTTCCTTGATTCTGATATATGCGTCCTTGATAGTAACAGGTCTTCAATTTTTCATCCGCTGTACCCTTGTCGGAATAATAGTCAATCGCAGGCTGGAGTACATCGAAAGTCGTGGTATCGATATAATTCTTGTCAAGAGACTGTGACATGAGCAAGGCATATCTGGCACGCTCTCTATCCGAACCGAGCTTTACGCGGTCTATTCCTTTCAGAATCGACAATGAAGAATCGGGTTGCTGCTCCATCAAGGCCTCTGCCTTGATAAGCCGGTATTCGGTTTCAGGACTGCTGCCGCACGATACTGCAATACTTGCAGCGAAAGACACGACAAGTATCAGTAGCAATGGGTATTGATATAGAGGATTCTTTGCTGCCATTCATTTGAAACATTTGCGGAACCATGCAGTCAAAATAGGTGCAAGGATACAAGCTATTGCTACGGCAAAGCCTATGATAACATATTCTTGCCAACCATTAATAAACAGGTTTCTCCCTGATATAAGGTTGAGCAAATGGCAGATAAATATAGTAAATGCCCAGACAATGAAAAATGCCAGTAGATGAGAAATCCTTCTTTTCATAAGTAAAACGGTTTTTCATTTTATGGTTTCCAAGTACAAAGATACAACTTTTCAAGAGAACTCCCGCCATTGATTTCATCCATTATTCTTTCAATTTGGCAATTTTTTCTTTTGTATGTCTGAGGGCGCACTTCAGCCCAGGCGATAAAGTCTGATACTGCATCAAGTCGAGATGTTCTTCGAGTTCGGAAATCAGTTCCGGGAAATGCACGCACATGCTGTATGCCGCATAGATGCTGAAACACCTGATAGCGTATGGCTCGCATTCGGAGTTTATTTTCGACAAACAGTAGTCGAGAAAATCCGAACGTATGTCGTCAGCATCATATTTCTGATTCCGAAGGAGCTGAAGAAGCATACGTTTCTTGCCCGTGTCGGTTTCTGCCAGCAGCATGTCAATCATTTCATTGCGCAACGATGCAATACAACAGACATCTGTATCCGGAAGATGAGTCATTGCCCAAAGTGCGTTCACGCTTGTCGTACGGCATTCCGACCCGGCCAGACTCCAGAGCACATTTATATTATTCCGTGAGCCAGAGGCCCATGAAGCCACACTTTTGATTTCCGGCATATAGATTCGCCTTGACAATAACTCGCGGATATTCATTGCGGTATCACTTCTTTTCAGTTGCTTTGCGGAGCACGATGCGTTCTGTCAGCGTGAGCGCGTATTAGGATTCAAAGTTACGAAAAAAAATCGGAACTTAGGGCTCAAGCCGAAATACCGGTGCATGAATTTTCCGAAAAGTGTTAAATTTGCAGTATGAAAACCGCAGATGCA
>JAIDBM010000151.1 GCA_029056365.1 Muribaculaceae bacterium
ATAGAAATCCTATACTCACAAACCTCTGAGGACTGTCGGATTTTAGCCAAGAATAATGCGAAAGCTGGCCAAGAAAACGTAATTTAGCCAAGTCATCGCCTTGGCGCTTTGCCTTTAGCAAAGAAAACTATAGGGTAAAACGGGATAAAACAGCAATGGCCAAGAAAATTATTTATTTCTTAGCCATTGATTATTAGGTAGTTATGTAAAAATTATTGCTTAGTATTCCTCCTCGTTGAAAAGGAAGTCTTCTTTGCTTGGGTAGTCGGGCCAGATGTCTTCGATGGTTTCGTATGTTTCGCCTTCATCTTCGATTTCCTGAAGATTTTCGATTACTTCCAGAGGCGCGCCGGAACGCATCGCGTAGTCGATGAGTTCGTCTTTGGTTGCAGGCCACGGTGCGTCTTCAAGCTTTGATGCAAGTTCAAGAGTCCAGTACATAGTTATTTGGTTTTATTGTTTGTTGTCTTTTAAGAATGTATATACTCTAACAAGATTTATGCCAAAATATTTCATCATGGCCATTGAAATAATTCGCCGCACGCCCCGCGACAAACAGATAGTCGCTCAGACGGTTGATGTAGGCAAGAATCTCGGGCGATACTTCCATGCTGTCGGTCAGTGTGATGAGTAGTCTTTCGGCTCGTCGGGCCACTGTTCTCGCCACTTGTGCGCGGGCTGCTGCCTGACAGCCTCCGGGCAGTATAAACTGGTTGTGCGCCGGGATGCTTGCGTCCAGCCGGTCTATTGCTGCCTCAAGTTCCTCCACTGCCGACAGTGGCAGTGGTTCCGGCTGCCATTTGCTCTCGGGCTCGGTGGCAAGTATGGTGCCGATGTCGAACAGACGGTTCTGTACTCCGAGCAGAGTGTCGGTGACTTCCGCCGGCAGCTCTTCGGGCTGGCAGATGACAAGTCCGAGCCAGGAGTTGAGTTCGTCGAGACTGCCGTAGGCTTCAATGCGCGGATGATTCTTCGATACACGAGTGCCGCCTACAAGCGAAGTGCGGCCTTTGTCGCCGCCTCGGGTATAGACTTTCATGGTGTCACGGTGCCGGTTATCCGCAGAGTAAGGCGTTTGGCCTCAGGCGCGTTGGTTCGTACTTTTACCTCTTTGTTGATTTCGCCCCGTTGGCCGGCGGGGATGAAGGTGACTTTCACCTCGCCTTTGGCACCGGGTGCTATCGGTTCGGCGGTGTATGTCGGGCGGGTACAGCCGCATGATGCGCTGGCCGAGATGATTACCAGCGGGGCATCGCCTTCGTTTGTAAGGGTAAATACGTGGGTCACGGCTTTGTCGGTCTGCTTCACAGTGCCGAAGTCGAAACTTTTCTCACTGATTACGGCCTTGGGAGTACCTTTGGCAAAGGCTGTCGCCGACAGTATCACTGCCGCGACAAGCATCATGGTGATGGAGAATAGTCGTTTCATTGTCTGAGAGATTTGAAATAAAAGTCAAGAACTTCGCGTGCGGCTATGAACGAGCTGCGGCGGTTGGAAAGCACCATGGCTTCGTTGTCGTCGAGAAGGGCGGCCACTTCGGGGTTGTTGTAGAAGTTGGCGCGCAGATGCTCGTCGATGGTCTCGAACATCCAGTAGCGGGCCTGCTGCTGGCGGCGGCGTTCGAAGTAGCCGTTGCC
>JAIDBM010000152.1 GCA_029056365.1 Muribaculaceae bacterium
TTCTGGCCATAAGCAAAAGCGACATGCTCGACGAGGAGCTTATGGAGGAAATCGAGGCCACTCTGCCCGACGACATACCCCACGTGTTCATTTCGTCGGTAACCGGACAAGGCATCACCGAACTGAAAGACACCCTGTGGCGGGCGATTACCGACGACTCCAACCGGCTCGCCACACCCGACATCATACACCGCCCGCTCGACGGCCACCATCGTGTGCGCGAAGAAGACGAATTCATTTTCCAATACGAACCTTCGGCCGACGAACTGGAAGAAGAGGCTGAAGACCTCCGGCAGATATCGCCCGAAGCATGGGGAGAAGACTATGACTTCGACTACGACGACGATGACGATGCCTACATCTGGGACGAAGATGCCGAAGAAGAAAAATAATTCATTATGACCGTAACCGAACTGAACAGACACATAATCGCCGTCCTGACTCCGGTGCTCGGACAGGGAGAGGCCAAATCCGCCGCCAGAATTATCTGGGACGATGTACTCCACTACACTCCCGGGCAGATAATAATCCGGGGCGACCACGAGCTGGAACCTTTCAGCGTGGAGCATATCAACCGTCTGCTCAGGGAGGTATGCGGCGGTAGGCCGCTGCAGTATGCCATAGGCACCGCACGATTCATGGGCATGGACCTGAAAGTCACTCCCGACACTCTGATTCCACGCCCGGAAACCGCCGGACTGGTCGACATAATAACCGATGATGCCGGCGAACAGACCGATTTGCACGTGCTCGACATCGGCACCGGAAGCGGATGCATAGCCATAGCGCTGGCCAGAGCGTTGAAATTCGCCCGCATCGATGCCATCGACATCTCGGCACCGGCCCTTGAGGTGGCAAGCGAAAACGCCCGTAACCTCGGCTGCCGTATAAATTTCATCCATGCCGACGCCCTTGCGCTGCCGCAGAACCAGGCTGTAGCCGACAGATACGACATCATCGTTAGCAATCCGCCTTATGTGCTCGATTCGGAAGCCGACGACATGGACGCCCGCGTGCTCGACCACGAGCCGAAGACCGCCCTGTTCGTGCCCGACGACGATCCGCTTAAGTTCTACCGGCCAATAAGCGTGTTTGCCCGGCAGGCATTGCAGCCCGACGGAAAACTATACTTCGAAATCAACCCGAAAGAAGCCGATGCAATGAGGGAAATGCTGTCCGGACTCGGATTTCACGACATACGCATCATCCGCGACTACCTCGGACAAAACCGTTTTGCCACAGCCACAGCATGATACAGCGTAAACCACTGACACCCGAACGCGCACTTGTCCGCGCCGAAGAACTGTGTGTGAAAGCCGAACGCTCGTCCGGCGAGATTCTGCGCAAACTGCGGCAATGGGGCATCACGGCCACAGATGCAGAGAAAATAACCGCATCGCTCATACAGCGGCGCTTTATCGACGACCGCCGGTTCTGCGAGGCCTTTGTACGAGACAAGGTGAACTTCGCACGCTGGGGGCGCAGAAAAATCGCACTCGCCCTATATGAGAAAGGCGTGGACCGCAGCATCTACTCTGAGGTACTCGCCGAAATCGACACCGAACGCTACGAAGAGAATCTGCGCCATATCATCGGGCAGAAACGGCGTTCGCTTCCCGAAGCCGACAGCTATGAGG
>JAIDBM010000153.1 GCA_029056365.1 Muribaculaceae bacterium
CCTGATTCGGCAGCGCACAATCTGCGAAAAAATATGCAACCCTGACGTTAACATTTATTGTCGAACCGGCTCTAAAAACTGATTTTTTGAATCTGCAATCAATTTACTTATGGCCGAGCGTTACTATTCCGATTCACCGAAGGTAGATTTTGACTCCGCGCCCGAGATGGCCCCCTATCTCGAGCAACCCGATGCCATGTATATTGGCTGTCCGGGCAAGCACGGATATCTGAATCTTGGTTTCGAACTCGACAGCGACGGAAAGTCGATTCTGCGGGAACTCGACCGGCGTGCTCCGCTGATAGTGCAGCAGGAACTGTACTTCGACGAGGCAATGCCCGAGATGCCCTGTGTGTATATTTTGTCGTCGGGTGGTCCGAACGTCGACGGCGACCGCTATGTGCAGAACTTTACCGTTCATCGCAATGCCTTTGCCCACGTCAGCACCGGTGCGGCCACAAAGCTGGCCGAAATGAAACGTAACTATTCGGGCATGACGCAGAAAATAGTGCTTGAAGAAGGTGCGTATCTCGAATATATGCCCGAGCCTGTAATCCCCTGCCGCCATACGCGCTTCATATGCGACACCGACATCATAGCCCATGAGACTGCCACGCTGGCATACAGCGAAATATACATGGGCGGTCGAAAGTACTACAACGATGGCGAGCTGTTTGCTTTCGACATCCTTTCGGTAACCACACACGGAGAGCGTCCCGACGGGCAGCAGTTGTTCCGGGAGAAATTCATCATCGACCCCGGGCGCGGCGGCCTGCGTCTGACAGGCATTATGGCCGAATTCGATGTGTTCGCCAATGTGGTGGTGGTGACGCCTCCCGAAAGCGCAGCTGCGGTATATGACGCAACAGTTCCGTTTATCGACCGCGAACGTGATATTGCAGCCGGAATAACACATCTGCCCAACGGGGCCGGACTGCTTTTCAAGGTTTTGGGCAAAGAGCCTGGTCCGGTAAAAGCTGTTGTGCGCGAATTCTGCTCAAAGGTGCGTATGGCAGTCAAGGGCAAACCTATACCGCCTGAATTTCCGTGGCGATAACCTAAAAAATAACAAACAAAATGGCAACTACATCAACAGCAGGCACCCGTATGAATGCAGGGGCGCCAAACCAATGGATGCTCGGCATACGTACATTGTTGCGCGGAGCCGGACAGGTAATGTTTCAGTGCAGTTCGTGGACCGGACTGTTTTTTCTAATCGGAATATTCTGGGGGACATACTCCTGCCATACCCCTGAGGTGGCCTGGGGAGCGGCGGTAGGTCTGGCAGCCTCGACTCTGGCCGGCTATCTGGTAAAACTCCCTTATGCCAACGGCGACGACGGACTGTGGGGCTTCAATGGCATACTTGTAGGCTGTGCCTTCCCCACATTCATGGCAAACAACTGGCTGATGTGGCTTTGTCTGATTTTCTTTGCCATGTGCACCACCTGGGTGCGGAGCGGATTCAACAATCTGCTGCGTCAGTTCAACACAAATTCGTTTACCTTCCCCTTTGTGTTTCTTACCTGGATGATGCTTTTCGGCACAAGGATTTTCGATGGTCTCGACCCCACATCATTGTCGCATCCATCGTTGCCGGAGGTGGCCGGCGGAACTCTCGACACCGGTATCGGAAACCTTGCGGTGTACTGGCTCAAAGGCATATCGCAGGTGTTCCTTATCAACGACTGGATTACCGGCATACTGTTTCTGGTGGGCCTGTGGCTGAGTTCGCGCTGGGCGGCAATCTGGGCGGCGGCGGGCAGCGCCATAGCTTTGGCCATGGCCATTCTGCTGAAGGCCGCACCGGGCGATATAGCCAACGGTCTGTTCGGCTTCAGCCCCGTGCTTACCGCCATAGCGCTTGGATGCACGTTCTACAAGGTTAACTGGAAATCGGCAATCTGGGCCGTATGCGGCATTGTGGCCACGGTGTTTATACAAGGAGCCATGGATGTGATATTCACTCCGTGGGGCCTGCCGACCCTTACCGGTCCGTTCTGTGTGGCCACCTGGCTGTTTGTGCTCCCCGCCTATAAATTCTCGGCCAAGGATGCGGTTGACCGCAGTGAGTGGACCAAGGACGCCAGACGCGAGGCCCAGCTCATCGACAACGAACTCGACAAAATAGTAGAGAAATGATCACCATTGGCAATCTCCGGCTGCGTCCGGTTCACTATTATATACTGCTCTCGGCATCGATGGAGCAGATTATAGGGGCTGCATTGTCTACTCTTGTAGGTATAATGCTGCCCATGATTCAGCTGGTTACGCAGCCGGAATTGTCAACTCTCACACAGGGCCTTGTAGGGGCCTCCGGACTGGTAGGCATCGGATTCGGTTCTGTTGTCATAGGCTCGGCGATTGACCGTCAGGGCTACCTGCTGTGGTTTCGCCTATGCCCGCTGATAATAATGGCAGGCGCGGCTATGGTATATTTCCTGCCCTCGCCGTGGATGCTTGTCGCAGGTTTTTTTGTGAGCGGCATAGGAGTAGGCGGCGGCTATTCGCTCGATTCGGCATACATCAGCGAGCTTATGCCCGACCGCTGGCGGTCGTTTATGGTAGGGGTTGCCAAGGCATTGTGTGCGGTGGGCTTCATCGGCGCCTCCGTAATATGCTATGTTATACTTCGCCGTAATCCGTCGGCAGCCATATGGCCGGAGCTTTCGGCCATAATAGTGGCTATGGGGCTGATGACACTTCTGCTGAGAATTTACTGGGTTGAAAGTCCCGACTGGCTTCTGCAGCAGGGGCGTAGTGCCGATGCGCGGAAGGCGGCGGTGCGTATGTTCGGTAGCGGAGTCACGGTAAATCCGCTGCCTGCCGCGGAACGTACGTTGCCTTTCGCCGATCTTTTCAAAGGCGAGAATCTGAAGCGCGTGATATTCAGTGGCATTCCATGGGCATGCGAGGGAGTGGGTGTTTATGGCATAGGCGTGTTTCTGCCGGTGCTTGTAATGGCGCTGGGCCTTCAGAGCGGCACCGGACATGGCATGTCGGGAATTATCAGCTCGGTAGAAATCACAGCTTTAGTCAATTTTTTTATCTTGCCGGGTTTTGTTCTCGGCTTATGGCTCGCGCGGCGATGTAACCATGTGAAGCTGTTGGCATGGGGGTTCATACTCTGCGCCGTGGGGCTTGGCATTCTGTTGGGGGCCTACCGGTTCGGATGGCCGGTATGGGTGTCGCTTGCAGGCTTCATGCTGTTCGAGAT
>JAIDBM010000154.1 GCA_029056365.1 Muribaculaceae bacterium
ACCTTTCAAGATATTACTTCCAGCACGACGACTACCTTTTCACCGCTCCGCTTGAACTTGTGAAAGGTGCCACATACACCCTTAAATTCAAAATTGGTGCAAACGCCGTGGCCGGCACATATTGGGAAAACGGCGAACAGAAGACAAGAGCCTTCGAAATGTCGGTGCTTCTCGCCAAAGAGCAGAACAATTCGGAAGAGAGCCTTCTTGAACCGGAACTCTCTACCGTGACCTATATCTCCGACACAGAAACAGCCGGAGCTTTCAAGGAATACAGCGTTGACTTCAAAGTAGAGGCCGACGGCGTGTACAGCATCGCTTTCTTCGACAAATCGACTCACTTCCTGCAGGACATAGCATTCCGTCTCGACGACATAGAGATTACCGGAGTATTCCCCACCCCCGCATCGGTTGAAGGCATCAGCGCCGAACCTACAGAGAAAGGCAGCCGCGACATCGTGGTTTCGTTCACAGCACCGGCCGCCGACCTGAACGGCAATCCGCTTGAAACACTCGAGGCTGTTGACATTTACCGTGGTTCGGCACTTATCGCCACCCTCACCGAAGCCGATGGCGTAGCTCCCGGCGCAGAACTCTCATACACCGATGAGAACGCTCCACGCGGCTTCCTCTCGTACAGCGCCGTGGCCCGCAACGGCCAGCTCTCATCGCCACGTGCCGTCACCACCGTTATGTCAGGCCTGATGAACGACCTCGTGATAAGCGACATAACCGCTCCGACATTCGTAAACATCGACAGCAAGGAAGAATTCAAGGTAACCGTATTCAACAACGGCGCCGACATAGCCCTTGACTACCGTGTGATACTCCTT
This sequence comes from Muribaculaceae bacterium, assembly GCA_029056365.1. GTDB lineage: Bacteria > Bacteroidota > Bacteroidia > Bacteroidales > Muribaculaceae > CAG-873. The sequence goes on from JAIDBM010000154.1 coordinate 834, forward strand.
GTCGATGGCGTGGAAGCCGAAGCTCTGCCCGGTGAACTGATTCACACCGATGAAGAAATCACCTACACTTTCGAAATCAACTGGATTGACACTTCGGATGAAGGCACAAAACTCGACTACAGCGCCGAAATCGAATTCTACGGCGATGAAAACACCGAAAACAACAAAAGCGATGTATATCCGGTGGAATTCGAATACAAGGTCAAAAACAGCGTGAGCGATGCCGCCGTATCGGATATTGAAATCAGCGCTGCCAACGGAACTATCAGCGTATACGCTGCCAACGGAACACCGGTTTCGGTATATGCAGCCGACGGACGCGCCATATGCACCGGATCAACCAACGGAAACTTATTCACAGCTAAACTCCACAGCGGAGTATATGTAGTAGTGGCCGGCAACAAAACTGCCAAAGTAACACTTTGACCAAACCGACTCACCTAATTCAACTAATTCATAATCAATTTCCAATGAACAAACTGCTTATCAGTATCTTAACGATGGCGGTGCCTGCTCTGGCAGGCATGGCCATCGTGCCGGTGACAGAACAGAATGCCGGAAAAGGCAAGATTGCCATCCAGAAAACGCCGAAACCTGCAAAGGTAGCCGCTCCGTCAACCAACCAGAACACCTTCTTCGAAGGATTTGAAGACCGCCCCTACGGTTTCACCCAGTCGGCTCGCGAATGGCTCCCCGAAGGCTGGCAGGACATCAGCAAATCGGGTGAAAGCACATCAGGCCATAACCTCACATGGCAGACAATCGACAACGAAAACAAAAACGCCGCCGGTCCGGTAATCGACCCTTATGCATACGAAGGTGAAGTATTTGCCTACATCATGGCCGATGTGGCATATCCCGGCCATCACGACCTGCACGTACAGGACGAATGGCTCATAACTCCGTCGGTAACCCCTGTGAACGAAGACTGGCTGTACTTCAAACTGTACTATCGTCCGGGCTGGGTGTTGCTTAACCGCGATAACAACGACTTCACCGGACAGAACAACACTCTTGAAATATATATATCGGAAGACGACGGACAGAACTGGACAAGAATCTGGAGCCTTATCGACGACGAAATCAAGACCAAATACTCCGATGACGACCTCCGCGCCGACCTCATCACCCGTAATCGTGACTACGAACCCATATACGTAAATATCAAGCCATACCTCGGCAAACAGGTGAAATTCGCGTTCCGTTACTTCGGCAACCTCGGCCTGCCTATGGCTATCGACAACGTTGCTGTAGGTGTGCCCATGCCGGTTTCTTCGTATGTTGTTCCAGGTGCTGCCTTACGTCAGGGTATCTCTCCGATGGGCGAATACCCGGTTGAACCGCGCCTGTACATTCCCTCCGGAACTGAATTGTCGTGGGTAAACACATCAATCGATGTTATGAGAAACGAATGGTCGTATTCCGATGCAAGCGGAGCCATTCAGAAGTCCGATGTATTCAATCTCGTGACTCCTGCCTATGAATTCGGCTCAGAGCATGCCACTCCTTCTCTGCAGGGTTTCTTCGAAAGCCGCGAATCTGAAATTTTCCAGTCGCGTTTTGCAAAAATGCAGGCCGGCGGCTCATTCATCGGTTCGGACGACCAGGGTTACACCGGCGAGTTCGGCACATGCAACTACGACATCACCGACCCCACCCACAGAGTTATGGTATCGCCCCGTCACATCGCCTTCGGTCCTGAAGTGGATGAAAACTGGGAAACCCTTCTGGGCCGTCTGCCGGAAACACTCGACATCGACGGCATACTGAACTTCTACCCCGTGGAAAAGGGTCATCCGTTCGGATTCGACTATGTAGAGATGATGGCCCGTGTCGAAGAAGATTTCGATGATGACGCCGTGATGTACGCCCGCGTTTTCGCCACCGACGACAACGGCGCTCCGATTGCCCTTATCGGCCAGACAGAAATAAAAGGCTCCGATATGCCTAAGGCCAACGGCGAGTTCACTATGCTGCGGTTCAACTTCGATGTTCCGGTATATGCAAACAGCGATTTCTTCGTGCTTATCACAAACCCCTGCCAGTTCGGCGGTGAGGTTTACTTCAAGGAAGGCAACCACATTTCATTCGCATATCTGGCATCAGCCGACGACAATATCGTAGGCAACTCATTCCTCTACATGTGGATGTACGACGAGACCACCGGCTGGCTCGAGCAGTTCGGCAATCTCAACAGCTACCCCTCGACAGGCGGACACTTCGCCGGCATGCTCATGAACATAGGATCTTCGTATTCATGGATGGAACGTCAGGACGCCGTGGAAATCGACCTGCCTCTCGAAGGCGGTGAAGCTGAATTCCAGGTGAAGGCATTCCATAAACCCGAGAAGATGGCGCTGACTTTCGACGGCATTTTCAAACCCGAATGGATTGACTACACCATCGAAGCGGCCGCAGAACCCGATGTATACAACGTGAAACTCAACATCGGCACCAACCCCTACGATGTAGCCATCGAAACTCCGCTCATGCTCATGAGTCCGGGTTCCTACATTACAGTTCCGTTCTCGCAGCCCGCCAACCCTGCTTCTGTATCCGATGCCATCGCCGGCACTGCAGTGAAAGTGGCCGTTGAAGGCGACAACATTGTGGTTACCGGAGGCAAAGGCACCGTACAGGTATTCGATATCTCGGGCATGGCAGTCGCCTCAGCCGAACTCAACGGCGCACGCACTGTTATTCCGGCAGCTCATCTGGCCAAGGGGGTATACATCGTTCGCCCCGGCAATGCCAAAGCGTGCAAGATTGTAAAATAATTTTTCCATAACCGGTTATGAACAGCAAATCTTATGCTTTGACCGGAGCCCTTATGCTTGCGCTGTCGGCTGTGCCGATGGCGCAAGCTTATGATTTCAAAGCCGGCTCCGTTTACTATAATTTCACCAGCCCCCAGAAGAAAGGCGCTGCTGTAACCTATCTGAACCTGCAGGACAACCTTGAAGCGTATCTCGACGATGTGACAATTCCCGGCACAGTGAAATACCAGATTTCCGACATTCCGGTACGCGGAATAGAGGATCACGCCCTGTTCAACTGCCAGTTTGTCACATCGGTGACAATCGAAGAAGGTCCGACGTATATTTTCGACCAGGCCTTCAGCCATTGCTACAGCATGAAAACTCTTTCCCTGCCCTCGACAATGGCTTACATCGGCGACTACGCCTTCGAATACTGCGAAGACCTTACCTCCGTAACCCTGCCGGCGGCTCTTGAGGAACTCGGAACATCGGTGTTCACTTTCTGCAACAGCCTTACTGAAATAAAGGTAGAAGAAGGCAACAAGTTTTTCGAAGATGCCGACGGCATATTGTATATGAAAGGCCGGAATATGCTCATTCAATATCCAGCTGGTAAAGAAAACTTCAGCTTTGAAATTCCGGCCGGTGTGAAATACGTGACCGACTACGCTTTCTGCCCGGCACCTTATCTGGGCATGGTGACCATCGGCCCTGATGTGGAGCGCATACGCACCCTGACATTCGCCGACTGCTATTCGCTTATGGAAATCAACGTGGATGAAGCGAACGAGAACAACAGCTCGGTCGACGGCGTTCTGTTCGACAAAAATGTGGAAACGCTCATACAGTACCCGCTGGCTCGTGCCACAAACGAATACGCCTTGCCTGAGACAACCAAGGCGATTGGCCCGATGTCAATGACCGGCACTGCTTCGGTCAAGAATCTTGTTCTTCCCGAAAGCCTCACAAGCATAGGCGACTATGCCTTTATGGCTTCGTTCTTCAGCACCATTACATGCAAGGCTGCGGTACCCCCCGCAGTAGGCAATTCCGGCTTTGATGACAATACATGTCAGAATACCACACTTTTTGTTCCTGAAGAAAGTATTGATGCATACCGTACGGCCCCTGTCTGGAGCAGCTTCCGCAACATCCAGGCCATAGGCTCAGCATCGGCAGGCAATATTGTATCAGCGCCGGAAGCTGTATCATCTCGCCTGTATGACCTGCAGGGCCGTCCGGCCGACGGGCTGACCAACGGCATCGTTATTCGTGTGACCACCTTCTCGGATGGTTCTGTTACACGCGAGAAAATCACTCTCTGAAACACTCTTGCACAGCAGGGGATGAAAAAACACGCCGGGAACCCGGCGTGTTTTTTCATCCCCTGCTGTGTAGACGCTGTCAGAGTTTCCTGACAACACGGGCAGGATTACCCACAGCCACACAATCCGATGGAATGTTGCGTGTAACCACAGAGCCGGCGCCGATAACCACATTATCGCCGATACGTACGCCAGGAAGAATAGTGGTGCTTCCGCCTATCCACACATTATTGCCTATGATTACAGGTTCGGCCCACTCGGCGAATGTGTTACGGGTAGCCGCGTCAAGCGGATGGCATGCCGTGTAGATGCTTACATTGGGTCCTATGAATGCATGGTCGCCGATTCTCACTTCAGCCTCGTCGAGAACAGTCAGATTGAAATTGGCGAAAAAATCCTCGCCGATATGAATATTACATCCGTAGTCGCAGCGGAAAGGCTGGTTGAAATGGAAGTTGTTTCCACAACTTCCAAGCAGACTCCGCAAAATACGTTTCTGGTCGGCAAGCATCACCGGCTCAAGGCTGTTGAATTCCCTTAATTTCTGACGTGTGAGCATGAGACGCCGAAGAAATTCGGGATGCGATGCTTCATACAGCTCCCCATTGAGCATCTTCTGCCATTCTTTTTCAAATTCGTCCATGTTATGATCTGATTGTTTTCAAGTTAAGCCCCGCCTGCTGTGAAACGGAGTATATAACACGACGGAGGCCGCGCCAAATGGCACAGCCTCCGGGAGTATATGTTCGAACATTATTTCGAGTACTTCTTCACGATAACGGTGGCATTGTGTCCGCCGAAACCGAAAGAATTGCTCAACGCAGCCCGCACTTCACGGTTCTGGGCCTTGTCGAATGTGAAATTGAGGGTGTAATCGATTTCTTCGTCGCAATCGTCCGGAGCGTGGTTGATTGTCGGAGGCACTATATCCTCTTCTACGGCCTTAATCGAGAACAGAGCCTCAAGGGCGCCGGTCGCACCGAGAAGGTGACCGGTCATCGACTTGGTCGATGAAATGTTAAGCTTATGTGCCGATTCTCCGAACACTTCAACAATAGCCTTTACTTCCGATATATCGCCTACGGGGGTAGATGTACCATGTACATTGATATAGTCGATATCCTCGGGCTTCATGCCGGCATCGTCGAGGGCGTTACGCATGGCAAGTATGGCGCCAAGACCTTCGGGATGTGTGGCGGTGAGATGGTAGGCATCGGCCGACAGACCGCCGCCTGCTACCTCGGCGTAGATTTTCGCCCCACGGGCCAGCGCATGCTCAAGTTCCTCAAGAACGAGCACAGCCGAACCTTCGCCCATCACAAAACCATCGCGCGACTTGCTGAACGGACGGCTTGCACCCTGGGGGTCATCGTTGCGGGTGGAAAGAGCGTGCATGGAATTGAAACCGCCCACACCCGCCGGATATATGGCGGCTTCCGCACCACCGGCAAGAATAACATCGGCCTTGCCGAGGCGTATGAGGTTGAATGCATCGATTATGGCATTGTTCGACGAAGCGCACGCGCTCACTGTGCCGAAGTTCGGTCCGTGATAGCCATATTCCATGCTGATGTGTCCCGAAGCGATATCAGCTATCATCTTGGGTATGAAGAACGGATTGTATTTAGGCCCGTTTTCTTCGTGAAGAGCATAGTAGCCGGCTTCTTCCTCGAATGTATGCAGACCGCCGATTCCGGCAGCTACAATAACGCCTACACGGTCTTTGTTTACGGCGCCTTCTGCCTCAAGATTGGCATCGGACACAGCCTGACGGGCTGCAACGATTGCATACTGGGCATAGAGATCAAGCTGACGCAGTTTTTTGCGGTCGAAGTGCTGGTTCGGATCAAAATCCTTTACTTCACATGCAAACTGGGTCTTGAACTTGGATGCATCGAAATGTGTGATGGGGCCTGCACCGCTAACACCGTTCTTGGCGTTGGTCCAGGTGGTCGCAACGTCGTTGCCGAGCGGGCTTATGGCGCCCAGACCGGTTACAACTACTCTTTTTAATTCCATTACAATTTATTGTAAAAAATCGCCGGCGCCCCGCCTCTGACTGCTCAGCAGGCCGCGACGCCGGTTATTAGGTTGGGTGGGAGATTACTTGTTTGCTTCGATGTAAGCAACGGCGTCGCCTACAGTCTGGATGGTTTCAGCCTTGTCATCGGGAATTGTAAGGTCGAATTCCTTCTCGAATTCCATGATAAGCTCTACGGTGTCGAGAGAGTCAGCACCGAGGTCGGTGGTGAACGATGCGGTTTCGGTGACTTTGTCTTCGTCTACGCCGAGCTTGTCGACGATGATTGCTTTTACGCGATCTGCAATTTCTGACATGATAAATAAGTTTTTAATATTTATAATTCGGATTTTCGCGGTGCAAAGTAACGCAAAATTTATGAATTAAGGAAATTTTTCTGCTATTTTTTTCCGTCATTCATAACGAAATCCATGGTTTTTACCCTTATTTCGACTTTTTGGCAAATCCTTTATCCTTTTATGCCATTCCATTTCAGATATTTTTTTGTAATTTTGCACCGCGATTACCAAAATAAATAAACGCGCACATAACTCAACATATTGCCGGATTTCCAATTATATTATTATTGTGCACCGGATTGCATCCGGCTTCAAACAGACAACTACTCTCAACCGACAACAAACAAGACTATAATATTTATTATGATGACTAAAGTGTTAAAGACCTCCGGCCTGACCGCATGCGGCTGTATGGCGCTTCTGCTTGCTTCGTGCGGCGGCAACGATGCCACACAGCAGGCAGCCATGATGGCTGCAGCCCAGCAGGCTCCTCAACTCGCCACAATCACAGCAGCTCCGGCATCAGCCACCCTTGACCTGAAATTCCCCACCACACTTCAGGGTAAAACCGATATCGATGTCCGTCCGCAGGTAAGCGGCACAATACAGACCGTAAATATCGACGAAGGCGCCGTTGTCCGCAAAGGCCAGGTTCTGTTCACACTCGACCCCGTGCCATACCAGGCTGCCGTGAACCAGGCGAAAGCCGCCGTGGATGCCGCCAAGGTCAACGTCGACAACTCAAAACTCACCGAAGCACAGAACAAACTTCTGCTCGACAAAAACATAATCAGCGATTACGTATACCAGCAGGCAGCCAACGCACTCTCCGCTGCCAACGCACAGCTCGCACAGGCCCAGGCAGCACTGACTTCGGCACAGAAAAATCTGTCGTACTGCACAATCACAGCTCCGAGCAACGGTGTCGTAGGTCAGATTCCCTTCCGTCAGGGTTCCTACGTATCGCCTCAGAGCGCTCTGACAACCGTAAGCGACAATTCCGAAGTATACGCCTACTTCTCGTTTACCGAGAAAGACCTTCTGGAAATGTCGAAAAACGGCACCATCTCCCAGGCCCAGATTATCGCATCGCTTCCGGCTGCAAAACTCCAGCTGAGCGACGGACAGATGTACGGACTCGACGGCAAGGTGACAACCATCAGCGGTGTTGTGAATCCGGCCACCGGAGCCTCAAGCGCCCGAGCGATATTCGACAACCCCAGCGGCCTGCTCCGCAGCGGACTCACCGGCACTCTCATACTGCCGCAGGACTACACCAACCGCATTGTGATTCCGCAGAAAGCCACATACGAACTGCAGAACCTTCGCTATGTATTCAAGGTTGAAAGCGTGAACGACACCCTCAAGGCCGTGCAGTACCCGATTGAAGTCGAACGTCTGAACGACGGTAAAAACTTCGTGGTGGTATCAGGCATCGAACCCGGCGACAAAATCATTGTCGAAGGCATTGGAATAGGCGGAAAAGTGAAAAACAACATGCCCGTAGTGCCTGTAGACCCGAAAACGGAAGAAGCCGCCCAGTCCGGCAAATAAACCGATACTCCATTATCATTATTGATCATATCAGATGAAACTCGATAATTTTATAAACAGGCCGGTGCTCTCAACGGTGATCTCGATATTCATCGTTCTGCTGGGTATAATCGGACTGGCTTCACTGCCGATTACCCAATATCCCGACATAGCGCCGCCTACCATACAGGTGTCCACCACCTACAGCGGCGCGAACGC
>JAIDBM010000155.1 GCA_029056365.1 Muribaculaceae bacterium
TTTCGATTGCATCTTTTTTGCATCTTGCACGCTTTGAATCAGTCGTGTACATCAAGTACACTCCTGATTCGGCAGCGTACAATCTGCGAAAAAACATGCAACCCTGGCGTTAACATTTATTGTCGAACCGGCTCTAAGACAACTATGGACTGTGTCGGTACAGCGTTCCGACACAGCCCTTATCAGACTATATCTGTATGGACGTCCATTCGATAGCCGAACAGTTTGCAATCACTGGCATTGTAGATTCCGTAAAGCCTCTTGGCGACGGATTCATCAACGATACCTTCATAATCCGCACAAAAGGCGATACTCCCGACTACATTCTTCAGCGGAAAAACAAGTATGTCTTCCCTGACGTTCCGTCCATGATGGATAATATCGCCAAAGTCACCGCACATATCCGCAAAAAAGTGATTGAAGCCGGGGGAAACCCGGACAGGGAAGTAATGACAGTCATACCGGCCCTTGACGGTCGGCTGTATCATACCGACAGCAATAACGACTTCTGGGCTGTGTCGGTGTTCATACCCGATACTGTGGCATACAACTGCGCCGACTCTCCCGAGCTTGCACGCAAAGGTGGCGAAGGCATAGGCAAGTTTCAGGCACAGCTTTCCGACTTCGGCGGAGATCTGTCGGAAACAATTGCGGGATTCCACAATATCGCCCACCGATTCAATCAATGGGATGCCGCAGTGGCTGCCAATAAGGCTGGCAGAGTAAAGAATCTGGCCGAAGAAATAGGCTGGATTGAGCAACGTCGTGAAATAATGATGGAATACCGGCGGCTGGTCGACTCTGGTCTAATTCCCACACGTGTAACTCACAACGACACAAAAATCAACAACATTCTGTTCGACAGCCGTGGAGAGGTTCTATGCGTCATAGACCTGGACACCGTGATGCCCGCGCCGATACACAACGACTTCGGCGATGCCATACGCACCTATGCCAATACAGGTGCCGAGGACGACGAACAGCTTGAAAGAGTGGCTATGTCGCTTGAAATGTTCAAGGCATATGCCGATGGCTATCTGTCGCAGCAGGCAGCTTCTCTGACGGAATCCGAAATCGACTATCTGGCATTTTCCGCCATATATATCACCTTCGAACAGGTGCTCCGCTTCCTTATGGACTATATTGACGGTGACATATACTATAAAATCAAGACAGCCGATCATAATCTGCAACGCACACGTGCGCAATATAAACTTCTGACCAGTATGGAGGAGCAATATCCGCAGATGCGTGCCATAATCACTGACCTCGTCAACAAATACCGCCTATGCTGATACCCCGCCATTCATGTCCGCCCGACAATGCAGCCCTGAATATTGATGTAGCCTGCTGCAACTGGCCGGAACAATATCCCGACAGACCTGTGGTCAAAGCAGGCATTTGCCACTGCTGCGACAGTATTATACTGGATTTCGATGTGCAGGAAAAACACACCGCAGCCACCGTCGACCACGACAACGGAGATGTCTGGACTGACTCCTGCGTGGAATTCTTCATAGCCTTCGCAGGAGACAACGGATACTATAATCTGGAGGCAAACTGCATCGGACGGGTGCTGCTGACGCATAGGCTCGGCAAGACGGAGGCTGTGGAGCCGGCATCCGCCGGCGTGCTGTCGACCATCATCCGACAGCCCTCACTCGGATTCATTCCTTTCGATGAAAGAAACGGAGACAACCATTGGTCGCTGCGTCTGATTGTTCCAGCTACTGCATTCTTCAAGCACGATATGTCATCGTTGAGCGGAATGAAAGCCAAATGCAATTTCTACAAATGCGGCGACAATCTGTCGGAACCGCACTTTCTGTCTTGGCGCCCTGTCGCGACAGAAACTCCGGACTTTCACCAACCGGAATCATTCGCTGACATAGAGTTCGAATAAGTGGGAGGGAGCGACATATACAGAACTCTGGACGACAACGGGCTGTTCAGCCTTATCCAGCACAACGACCAGATGGCATTCACCGAGTTATACAACAGATATTCCCCGGTTCTGTATCTGTTTATCCTTTTTTATGT
>JAIDBM010000156.1 GCA_029056365.1 Muribaculaceae bacterium
AAATTGCTGAAAAATAAGATCTTAATTCAATATCCTCAAGATTTGGTGACTATATCATCCATTCGCTGAATAGTTACCAAATTATCTCAGAAGGGGTATCCTATTGCGAGGTGGAATGCGAGCGATTTTCCGAATGAGGTCATGTTGTAGTATCCATGTCGGCCGGTGTCGTACGGGGCGTGTATGCCTATGCCGAGGTCGCCGCGCAGCACAAGCATGCCTATGTCGAAGCGGAGGCCGACTCCGGTTCCAAGCGCCAGATCGCGCAAGAAGCTGGAGGCCTGCAGCTTGCCGCCGGGGCGCTGGGGGTCGTCCTTAAGGAGCCATACGTTGCCGGTGTCGAGAAACAAAGCTCCATGGAGCGGACCGAAAATGGGGAATCGGTATTCGAGGTTGGCTTCGAACTTAAAGGTGCCGGTCTGGTCGAAATTGTCTTCCGGCGAACCTTCGGGGGCGCGGTAGCTTCCGGGGCCGATGCTGCGTACGGTGAACGCGCGTATGGAGTTGGCGCCGCCCACATAGAATTGTTCGGCGTACGGCACCTGTGACGCGTTTGCATAGGCGTGGGCCGCGCCTGTGGCAACACGGGCCACCAGCCAGTTGTCGCCTGTAAGACGGCGGTTGTACACTATCTGGGTCGTTCCTTTTATGAATTGGGAGAATGGAGTTCCGAACAGTTTTTTCTCTCCGTGCACTCCGCACAGTTCATATATGCCCCAGAAAAGGTTGCCGGCCTCTTGTACGGAGAACTGCCAGTTTATGAGGTTGTCGCGGTCGATGGCTTTGTCGTAGGTAAACGAATACATCATCTGCGGAATGAACTGCGACCGGAAGCTGAGTGCCACCGCCTGGTTGGCATCCATTATGGAGTCGAATGTGGCAGTTGTGTTCATCAGCTTTGTGTAGGTGAGTTTCAGCGGCGTGAAGGAGTTCTGCACATGACGCCGCACCCTCCAGTCGTATGTCATCGACATGTTGAACTGGGCCATGCGGAAGTAATGCGGACGGTTCAGCAGGTCGGCGTTCAGCTGAAAGCGGGTCCAGTTGAGCTGGAAACGGCTGCGAGGTATGAATTTAGGCGCTATCAGACGCGGTATTGCGAGTGAGGTTGTTATTCCTGCCTCATAGGAGTTGAACACTCCGCCTTTGTTTCCGCCTCCGGTCTGCCATTCATAGCTGCCGTTAAGTTTTATGGAGAATTGTTCGCCTCCGCCGAATATGTTTTTGTTTGTGATGCCGAAAATAAGTCCGGGTCCGATATATGAGTTGGATTTTGATGTTGCGTTTGCTTCGAGCGACACTTCAAGCGGTTTGTCGAATGTGCAGTTGATCAGAACGTCCAGACGTGGGTCGTCTGCCGGTGCGCTTGTGTCGGGCAGGGCTTCGATGTTTATGCCGCTGAATATTCCCAGCCGCGACAGATTGGATTGTGTGCGGTCCATGTCGCGTACCGAGAACACTCGTCCGGGCCGGAACCGAATGCATTCGGGGAGAATCTTACGGCGCAGCCGCGACGGCATCATCTGTACGATTGTGACATTCGGAAAACTGAGGGTGTCGGGAGTGCCTCCGCCGTTGGCCCGTTGTACACACACCGTGATATGGCCTGTTTTGTATCGGCGCAGGCAGAAGTCCGGAATCTTGGAGTCCATGGTCATTTTCATGGCTACTTTTCCCGGGGTGCGTACAGTATCAGCCAGATATTCGATGTAGGTGGGCCGGAAGAAGTAGTAGCCGTGGTTGCGTACTTTGTTGGTTATTCGTATGCGGGCATCGCTCAGTGAGTCGGTGCTGTATCGCATGCCGCTCATCAGATAAGAGTCGTTTTGAGCGAACGAGTCGATCAGATGGCACAGATGTGAACTGTCGGGCAGCAGTTCCATGCTTTCCACCGGATACGGTTCGCCCGGATACACGGTGTACGATACCGATGCTTTCTTGGGATTCTTTGCCTTGTTGAGGGTATAGGTGGCGGTTCCCCGGAAGTATCCGTTGTTGTCGAGCATCTGTTCAAGCATTTTTGTGCGTAGTTCCGGGCGGACATCCGACACAAGAACCGGTTCCTCGACGAGTTTTTCGTATAGCCAGTGACGGAATCCTTTGGGCGGATTCGGCCAGTTGTTGTACACCCATAGGCCCAGCGGGAACGGATACCGCCATCCCACGAGTTTCCAGTAGTTGTTCGGAGCCACGTTCACAGCTGTGCGTATTTCCGACTTGAGGTCGTCGGGAAGTTTTATTGAGTCGGAGTTCTCATATGTTATACCTTTCAGACCGGTATACAGCAGCTCGTCGGCAGGTATTTTCGAGGTGGTGGAGCACGCCGAAAGAGCTATGACTGTCAGAACTGAAACTATATATGATGTAATGCTGCTGGCTTTCATTGTTCGTTAGAGGCTGCTTCTGGTTTTACTTCGGTTGCTTTTGTCTCGGTTGCTTCAGCCGGCAGGGAACTGTCGGCCGGGATGCCGCTGTCTTGAGCCGGCTTGCGTTTTTTTCGTCTGAGGAATTTGAACATGTCGCCGACACGGTCGAGTTTGCGCCTGTAAACGAAACCGACGCCGGTTTCTGTCACCTCGCCTTCGATTATGCTTTCATAGCCTGTGTGGCGGAAGATGCGCACATACATCGACCTGCGGTTGTTGAGATAATACAGAAACGATATGTCGTTGATAAGATTCTGCGAGAAATTCTCGTCGGCATTCGCATCGGTGGAATAATTTCCGCCGACCACAATCTTGAAGCGGTCGTTGAACAGCGATTTCGACACCTGATAGCTGTAGCTGGTTGTCTGCGACGACGAACCGTCGACGGTGCGGTCGTACTGGTCGATGCCGAAACTTATGTCCACACCTTTTATATTGTTCGCGGCCCATGAGTTGATTTGCGATTCAAGGAAACTGAAAAGCGGATTTCCCGACAGGGAGGCGTTGCCTTTGGTTCCGGGTCCGGTGTAGACATTATACAGCAGCAGGTTCATTGCCTGATTGGCCCTCTGCTCGGCCGACATCGATTCCAGTTCGTTGGCTACGGTGATGTCATCTTTTGTAGTGAGGTCGAAGCCTACGTTCATGTTGTTGAGTGTGCCGGTGACGTTCAGAATCACGTCGAAATTCACCAGCCGGGAATTCTGGCCTTCCTGGGTGACGTTTGCCTTGAGCACATCGGTGGCGTGGACGTTCAGGGTGGGGTTCATCATG
>JAIDBM010000157.1 GCA_029056365.1 Muribaculaceae bacterium
CCCGGACTGTCATATTCCGTGCCCGACTCCTGTCGGGTGGGAACTACAAGTCCCGGACCGGCTGCAATATCAACCGAACCCCGGGCATCGACAAGCCACTGTTCGCCGCTCATGCGTATGTCCATCCGGTCGATATTTGCCGAGATGCCGCCTATGCCGAGGAGAAATTTCAGCCGGGCTCCGACTTCAAGGCCCGGTATGATGCGGTGGCTGTGCCCGAGCGCGATCTCAGCCATTGCCTCGGCGCTTATCCTGAGGTTTTTGAAGCTGTATCGCGTATCATCGCCTGTCTGCCCGAGCTTCATGAAGCGGAACAGGTCTTTCGGCACACCGATGCCTGCATCGGAGCGCAGCCCCACGGTGAGAGTGTTGTATCCGCGCCAGGCCTTGAATCCGGCCGACAGCAACGTATAGCTCATATCGGCTGTGACACGGCTGTAATCGCCGAGTTTGTCAAGAAATGCATCGGCACTCACATCGGGGCTCATGAATGTCGTAAGGTCATATCTACTGCCGGGTTCTGTTTTGTACAGGAATGTGTTCACTCCCACATTAGAGGCCATTCCGACACCGATATTGCCCAAGGCCGGTATGGCGATGTAGTTGCGGTCGTTTCCGAAAGCAGGGTTAAGTTCGTGCCTGAAGCTGTAACCGTCAAGAAAATAAGCGGTCTGCGGAGCTTTCTGTGCAAATGTGCACATGGCTGCGGCACACGAGGCAGCCACAATGAGCGTTTTTATAGCTTTCATAGTTTCAGTTAAGGTCAACGGTCAGGCCACCGGCTATTTTGATTATTATATTTTCGAACTCAAGCGACTGCGCCCGGTTCAGATTCACACCGATCAGCGAGGCATCGGTGGTTCCGTCGAACATGATTCTCACGCCGTCAAGATTTCCGAGATTCGATGCATCGCTGCGCAAGGTTATTTTCACCGGCGATACTGCCGGCCGGCCAATTGTTCCGGCAGCCACCACTCCCTCGATTTCGGCCGTTATATCATCGAGTTCATTTCCAAGACCGTCGAGCGCCTTCACCGCCGGAACAAGTATCATGGGTATCGTGCTGACTATGTCGGCGCTTACATGTACCTCGCTGAAGTTATACTTGTGCAGGTCTTCGTTCCATCCGGTATCGTCCTTGGAATAATTCAGACGCATATCCGCGCCAAACGCCAGCGGAATCACGGCCTCATAGCGACATTCGTAACTATATTGAGCGCCCAGAGCCATGGTAACCACATCGGGCAATGCCTGCGCTCTGATATCGCCGAACTCAAAGCAGTCGGGAATGGCGCTTATCAGTTCTCCAAGTCTGTCGGTTACGATATTCACCGCACCTGATACAGCTACCGGACGGCGCGACACCACAATCTCTGTGGTACGGTCTGCGGCCACCTCAACAGGCTGCGTGCCATATTCATCGCCGATTCCGACCTGACGTCTGGCCCCATTGCGGTCTATCGCCGACAGAACGGCGTTCAGCCTGATGCCCACAGGCGAGCCGTTGTACACCTTGAAACTTATACGCGGGTTCTCCACATCGAGCATATTTCCTTCAGATGCAAGAAAATCGGGAATATCGTTCACCTGTATCACTGCCGGATTTATATCCAGCACCGGGTCAACGATTCCTGTAACGGCGAGAATTCTGGCATCGAGGGGAGTGGTGACTGTGTTCATGACCACATTCGCCGTATGTCCGGCGGGAAGCTGTTCCGAATCGATCGACACCTGTCCGGATGTATTGACCTCGCTCCTGAGA
>JAIDBM010000158.1 GCA_029056365.1 Muribaculaceae bacterium
CAGCCACACGGTCGATAGTGTCGAATACTGTCACAGACTCGTCAAGCAGCTGCGCCTGGTTCTGTGCGAAATATCCTATTTTGACATTATGACCGATTTTAAGCATTCCGGTATAAGGAATCTCACCCATTATGCACTTTACAAGCGTAGACTTTCCTTCGCCGTTTTTCCCTACGAACGCTACTTTCTCGCCCCGCTTGATAGTAAATGTGGCGTGATCAAACACCTGGTGCTCTCCATAGGCTTTTCCCAGATTGTCGGCTATTACAGGATAGTCGCCGGAGCGCGGTGCCGGCGGGAATCGCAGATTGAGTCGCGCGTTGTCAACCTCATCAACTTCTATCCGCTCAATCTTGGCAAGCTGTTTCATACGGCTTTGCACCTGCACGGCCTTTGTGGCCTTATAACGGAACCGTTCGATGAACTCCTCGGTATCGGCGATCTGTTTCTGCTGGTTCTGATACGCCCTCATCTGCTGTTCAACACGTTCTTTTCTTAGCTGGACGAATTTGCTGTAGTTTACGGAGTAGTCGTATATCTTTCCGAGTGAAATTTCAATGGTACGGTTTGTGACATTGTCGATGAAAGCCCTGTCGTGGCTGACAAGCGCCACCGCTTTTGCCTTTGTGCTCAGGAATTGTTCGAGCCATTGTATCGACTCGATGTCGAGATGGTTTGTAGGCTCATCGAGCAGCAGTACATCGGGCCGTGTCAGCAACAGTTTGGCAAGCTCGACGCGCATACGCCAGCCTCCGGAGAATTCGGATGTATGTCGGTTGAAATCGCTCCTTACGAATCCAAGGCCAAGAAGTGTTTTCTCCATTTCGGCCTCGCAGTTGTCGCTTCCGACAATGGCAATATGTTCGGTAAGGTCGGTGATCTGTTCTATCAGCTTGTTGTATTCCGCAGAATCATAATCGGTCCGCGATGCAAGCTCAGCGTTCATGCCGTCGAGTTTCTCGTGCAGTTCCCGTATGTGGGAGAATGCTTTCCGGACTTCTTCGGTAAGTGTCACACTGTCTTCAAGCTTCATCTGCTGCGGCAGATAACCGATGGTTACATCGGATGGCACCGCCACCGAGCCGGATGTGGGCTGCTGTAATCCGGCGATAATTTTCAGCATGGTGCTTTTACCGGCTCCGTTCTTGCCTACAAGAGCAATGCGGTCGCGTGGATTTATAACATAGTTTATATTGTCGAACAGCGATTTGGCGCTGAATTCTACCGATAGATTGTTGATTGATATCATATTATGTTAGGATATTGTCGGACCGGTTCTACAGTCTACCGTTGTCGTAATAGGAATAGAACCCGCTGTCGGTAACTATCAGATGGTCGTTGACCGTAATATCGAATAATTTGCAAGCTTCCTTTATTTTCCGTGTCACGGCATCGTCCTGCGGACTTGGCACGAGATTCCCGCTCGGATGATTGTGAAACAGCAGCAGTGATGCCGCCTGACATTCGAGAACAGCACGTACAAGCTGACGAATGTCGACCACCGTTGACGAAAGAGCGCCCTGTCCGATTTTTACCTGGCGCAGTTCCCGCCCGGAACGCGACAGGAGCATGGCCCAGAATTCCTCGTGGTCGAGCCGTTCCAGTCGCCATCTGATACGGTCGTATGCACGTTGGGAGCTGTTCACAGGCTGGGCGTTCATCATTGAGGCGGCATCGGCGGCCGAGCGCGACCCAAGCTCAAGCGCAGCCAGCAGCGATATGGCTTTTGCCGGGCCGACTCCTTTGAACTGGCTGCATATCT
>JAIDBM010000159.1:0-1275 GCA_029056365.1 Muribaculaceae bacterium
CTATGGTTTCACCACACCTACAACGGTGGCACCGTCAGGTACATCGGCAATCACCGTCGAACCTGCGCCCACAACACACCAGCGGCCGATTTTTATGCCCGGTATGACTGTCGCCCCGGCACCGATCCAGCTGCCCTCGCCTACCTGAACGTTGCCGCACAATGTGGCATGAGGCGATATGTGCACATAATCGCCCAGGCGACATTCATGGTCGACCGAAGCACCGGTATTGATTATGCAGTGCCGGCCGACTACGGCCTCCGCCTGGATTATCGCCCCGTGCATCACCACCGTGCCTTCGCCAACCGTGGCCGACGGCGATATGAGCGCCGACGGATGCACAGCCGTGGCATATGGCACACGGTAACGCTCCGAGAGCGCCTGACGCACGCGGTTCGACCCGATGGCTATCACCATCGGTCCCGACACCTCGCATTCCGAGGCCCTGAGCACAGGGCGTCCGCCGATGTCGGAACAGCGGGGAGAATCATCGTAGAACACGCCCGGCGTGTCGCCGCCGGCACTTATGATGTCGGCGATTACGCGGGCATGGCCGCTGGCGCCGAACAGATTAATTGTTGCCATTGAAATATTCCATCGTGGCCGACGTGGCGCTCGATATGCCGTCGCGCTTCAGCACTTTCTTTATAGTGGTGAGTATGACTCTGATGTCGGTCAGCAGCGACACATGGTCGACATACCATACATCGAGTTCGAATTTCTTTTGCCACGAGATGGCGTTGCGTCCGTGGCACTGTGCCCAGCCGGTGATACCGGGCCGCACTTCGTGGCGCCGCGCCTGCTGCGGACTGTAGAGCGGCAGGTACTGCACCAGCAGCGGACGGGGTCCGATAAGACTCATGTCGCCACGGAGCACGTTCCACAGCTGCGGCAGTTCGTCGATGGAGGTCGACCGGACGAAGCGGCCTACCTTCGTGAGGCGTTCGGCATCAGGCAGCAGGTTGCCCTGTGCATCGCGCTGGTCGGTCATAGTCTTGAACTTCACCACCTTGAATATCCGTCCGTTTTTGCCGGGTCTGTCCTGAAAGAAGAACGCACCGGCACCCTTGTTGGCGAAATGCAGCCATGTGGTCACAGCCGCCAGCGGCAGCGACAGCACCAGCAGAGCGGAACCCGACACCAATATGTCGATTCCACGCTTAAAAAAATTCCTGTATAATTTCATCGTAGTTTTGTGAGTCCACGGAGTGGAGGCATCCTTGCCTCCACAATTCTCTGGTCCATTTTTAAGACCATAGAACCATAGAACTATAG
>JAIDBM010000159.1:1375-2835 GCA_029056365.1 Muribaculaceae bacterium
CGCGGGCGTTCGATGCCATGCGGACAACCGCTTCATGGTCGGCTACAAAGCGCTCCATGGCGGCCGCAAGCGCAGCGGCATCGCGCGGTGGAACTATGGTGCCGTTCTCTCCCTCCACTATGATTTCGCGCGAGCCGTTGATGTCGGTGACGATACTCGGCAGACCCATCGCGCCCGCCTCGATAACCACATTCGGGAAACCCTCGCGATAACTCGGAAACACAAAGGCGTCGGCCCCGGCAAGCCACGGACGCACATCGCTCTGACTGCCGACGGCCTCAATGGCCGGGTTTCGTTCGATTTCCGACAGTGTCTCCGCCCGGAGCGGGTCCAGATTCTGCTCATAAGGACCTACCAGCACCAGACGCGTCTCCGGTCTGCGCCGGTTCAGTCCGGCGAACGCCTCGACCAGTTCGTTTACGCCCTTGTCGCCTACAAGCCGGCCGATGAACACAAATGTGAACACTCCCGGACGGCGGATTTCATCGGCGCGGGTCCGGACCTCCGGCAGCGACGGGTCGAAGCGCTGCAGGTCTATGCCCCGGATATTGCCGTGGCCGAGCACCCGCAGAGGCTTGCGGGTGATGCGGTAGCGGGTGAGATCGTTTTTCACACCCTCGCCTTCGGGCACTATGTGGGTGGCGCAGGCGCAGGTGATGCGGTCGGTGAGGATCAGAATCTTCTGAGTCAGTCCGGTGGCGGTGGGGAAAACAAGTCCGGTGAATGTATGTACCCTCACAGGCACACGTGTGAGCCAGGCGGCGATCATCGACAGCAGTCCGGCCTTGGGTGTCATTGAATGCACCATGTCGGGCCGTTCGCGCCGGAACACCCTGATGAGACGCCACAGACTCACAATGTCGTTCAGCGGCGAGATATGCCGTTCCATAGGCACGGCATGGACGCGTACGCCCTCGCGTGAGGCCACACGTTCCAGTTCCTTGCCGGGCGACGACACCGCCACCACCTCATAGCCTTCGTCGTGCTGCAGTTCGCGAAGCAGTCCGGCGCAGAACGTGTCGAGCGACAGCGGAATCGTGGAACTGCGTATGATTTTGGTTTTCATGTATCTACAAGCGTATATATTTCAACAGAAACGATGCCATACATTTGGCATGGTGCCTGACTCGTCCTTTCACACTCGATCTGAGTCTGGCGGCTACATTGTAGGCTCCTTCAGCATCGAGACGGACACAGAAAGTGTTCAGATTGCCCTCTTTGAAATACTTATCATCCTTGAATTCGGCAAAGCATGAATATACAGGGTCGGACATTTCCTCTTTTATCTTTCTGATATTCTCCTCTCTCTCAGATGGATAATATGCAGCAAGCTGAACGATATGCGAAGCAAGGCAGTTGGCAAGCTCTATCACCGAACTTCTTATAGCCTTGTCGAAGTTTATCTTTTTTGCGAATTCAATCTTTTTACCGAATAGAATCTTGCTCGACAACAGAAAGTT
>JAIDBM010000016.1 GCA_029056365.1 Muribaculaceae bacterium
AATTTTTCGCCGGTGATGTGTTCATACAGCTCGATATATCGCTGCGATATACTCTGGCATATCTCATCGGTCATCTCAGGAACAGTCTGACCGGGTTTGCCCATGAATCCGTTCTCAATCAGCCACTGGCGCACGAATTCTTTCGACAGCTGGCGCTGGGCTTCGCCTTTTTCGAATCGTTCCTGATATCCGTCGGCATAGAAATAGCGCGATGAGTCGGGAGTATGGATTTCGTCGATGAGTATCACTTTGTCGTCGAGTTTGCCGAATTCGTATTTGGTGTCGACGAGTATCAGGCCTTTGTCGGCAGCCATTTCGGTGCCTATTTCAAACAAAGTGCGGGTGTATTGCTCCATTACCCTGTAGTCTTCTTCGCTTACTATGCCGCGCGATATGATTTCCTCGCGCGATATGTTTTCGTCATGGCCTTCTTCGGCTTTGGTGGTGGGGGTTATGATCGGTTCCGGGAAGCGTTCGTTCTCGCGCATGCCGTCGGGAAGTTTCACACCGCATATTTCGCGTGCTCCTGCCGCGTAGTCGCGCCATGCGCTTCCGGTGAGATAGCCTCGGATAATCATTTCCACACGGAAGCCTTCGCAGCGGCGTCCTACAGTTACCATCGGATCGGGGGTGGCCAGTTTCCAGTTAGGTACCGCATGGGCGGTGGCATCGAGAAATTTTGCTGCTATCTGGTTCAGAACCTGTCCTTTGTAGGGTATGCCTTTGGGCAGAATCACATCGAATGCCGATATTCTGTCGGTGGCTACCATCACAAGCAGAGAGTCGTTGATGGTGTATACATCACGTACTTTGCCGTGATACACACCGGTCTGGCCGGGGAAAGTGAAGTCGGTTTTTGTAAGAGTCGTTGCCATTGCTATGATTGGGATTATTTGTTTGGATTATTGATTTTTGTCGTCTGGTACGCCGGGGGCGCCGTTGTCGTGCGCTTCTTTGTTGTTCGCTTCCTTGTCGTGCCGCTCATAAGCTTCGACTATGCGCTGCACCAGCTGGTGGCGTACGATGTCTTTTTTGCCGAATTGAACCCGTCCGATGCCGGGCACGCCGTCGAGAACTTTCAGTGCCTGTATCAGGCCGCTTGAAGTGGTGCGCGGAAGGTCGATCTGGGTCACATCGCCGGTTACAATCATTTTTGCGTTCATGCCGAGTCGGGTCAGAAACATTTTCAGCTGGTGGGGAGTGGTGTTCTGGGCCTCGTCGAGCACTATGACGGCATCGTTGAGGGTGCGGCCGCGCATGAATGCGAGCGGGGCTATCTGTATAACCTTGCTGTCCATGTATTCACGCAGTTTCACAGGCGGAATCATGTCTTCGAGGGCATCATAGAGGGGCTGCAGATACGGATCGATTTTGTCTTTCATGTCGCCGGGCAGAAAGCCCAGCTTTTCTCCGGCCTCTACAGCCGGGCGTGAAAGTATGATTTTGCGTATGATACGGTTTTTGAGAGCGTGTACGGCAAGGGCGATGGCTATGTAGGTTTTGCCGGTTCCGGCGGGGCCGAGGGCGAATGTAAGGTCGTTGTGCCTGAATTCGTCGACAAGCAGCTGCTGGTTGGGGGTGCGGGCCGATATCGGTTTGCCGTTTACTCCGAATATTATCACATCGTCGCGCCGCATGTCTTTGGGCGCTTCGCCTTTAACTATGTCGAGAATCACGTCTTCCGGCAGAGTGTTGTATCTGTCGGCGTATTCTTCGAGTTGTTTTATTTTGTTTTCGAATTCGGCAGTTTCGGCGTCTTCGCCTATTACCTTTATGACCGAGCCTCGTGCCGCCACTCTTAGTTTCGGAAAGAGGTTGCGTATCAGGTGCATATTGGCGTTGTTGACGCCGTAGAAACTCACCGGGTCGACTTTGTCTATGATTATTATTCGCTCGATCATGTGATGACTTGGATTTAGAATTGCAAAGTTAGTAAATCTTTGCAATTCTAACAAGTCGGATTTCACTATTGTTTGTTGTCGAACTTATCGCCGAACCGCCTCCAGATAGCTGTCGAAGCCAATTTTCTTCTGTTTTAGTTCCGGATTGTCTGCAAGTTGCTTATTTTCGATTACTTCGGCCAACGCTCCGGCGATAATACGGGCGAGCAACATACGCTTCGGACTCCACAGTATCTTGTCCCATTCGATACGAAGTATTATATTGTTGCCGTTTGACAATCCGATTGCGCGATGAAGCAGTCGCGGACTGTCGGAAGCATGGTATTTCTGATGGTCGGTCTTCAGATTCAGTTCTGCCGCGACTCTTGTAGTGATTGTATCGAATAGCGTTTTAAATGTCGCCGTATCCCTGACAAGTGAACCTTCCATGTCGAATCCGTCGCCTTTTGCACCGCCGGTACAGAAATGGAGTTCGGTGGGGAGTTTAGGTTCCAATGCGCCACTGCTGACAAGAAATGTGAGGCTCCACGCTCCCTCTCGCGACAGGAATGTGTTCAGGTCGCTGGCAAAATCAGCAAACTCGGGTTCCGTATGTCCTCCGGCCGGAATTTGATAGTATGACACGGATTCAATACGATCTCCGACTTCCCTGCTGATGTAGTTGAACCCTCCGATGAGCGCCAGATAGAACGAGAAGTTGCCGCTCCCGGCATCTATATGCGCCGATGTGTTGATTATAGTCACTTTGGAGCCTCTGTCGATGTACAGACCGTATGATCGGTTGCATACATAATGTTCCACTGCGAGCAAATCCATCGGTTTATCGGCTGTAGGGATTGTGGAGGCTGTGTTTACAAGCCGGAAGTAAGGGGGCGTGTTCTGAGTGACTACATCGATTATATCATCGATTTTCAGTCCGGTACGTGCCTGGATTTGTGTGAGTGTAACCAAAGGTGGCACGCATTGGAGTCCTGAAGGACGGTCGAGTTTGCGTTGAAACTGTTTTTTCAGTTTTATGGTGTTCTCGGCAAGATCATTCCTCTTTGCGTCTTTTTCGAGAGCTTCGGTAAATCCGGCCCCGATGATACCTGCGGGCACGGCCACAATGGCAATACCCAGCAAACCGACGATACATGCTATTATCCGTCCGACGCCTGTGATGGGGGGTGTGTCGGCAAACTGCCCCGGATCACCGATATATTGGGCAAATGCCCATATTACCGATATAAATCCGTTTTTATATACATCAGGTTGCGCATCGTGTTCGGCAAAGAAGAGCACAAGGCTCAGAATTATCGTGATTACTATCAGGAACTGCATCGACACAATAAGTTCCTTCCGCTTTCCCTTTATGGCGTTTGACAACAGGTTGAAGCTTTTTGAATATCGCCCGATGCGCATTGTGCGCACGACCCTTGCCGTACGCATCAATTTGAATGCGGCCACCGGAAGCGGGAAAATCCATTGCAGATAAAATGGGAACGTCGATATTACGTCTATCGCGCCATAGAATGTAAAGCAGTATTTAAGCCGTCCGCGCCACCCCTTGAATTCAGGATTCACCACTGGAGCAACCCAGATTCTCAGGCTTACCTCGATTGTGAAGAATACCAGAGTTACGACATCTACCCACCAGAGTATTTGCCGAAGCTCAGGGTCTATGTCGAACGTAGATAGAAATATCTCGGTGGTACTGATGAGAATCATGGCTACAATGAGCCAATCGACGATATTGTGCCATTGTTTTGTGTGCAGATTATCGTCGAGTGCCCGAGCCAGCTTGATTTTCAGAGGTTCTTTAATCTCCGGATTGTTTAAACTCATTTCATTCTCATGAAATTATTTGGAGCAACGGGTTTTATTGAGTTGCGCCTGGGCAATCTGTCGTTGCAGATTCTCGATAGTGCGTTTATGGCTTTCAGCCCTGTCGATCTTGCTTTTGCGATAGCTGGCTTTCGATGCTGGCGTAGAAGCAGACTTGATTGATCGGGCATACGATTCGTTATCACGTTTCATGGCTTCGCGCTCCCGGGCTATTCGTGCGCGTAGGTCGACTATCTGTTTTTGATAATACGCTTTTGTACTCATACAGTTTTTCATAAGAGCCGGTTAAATGTTAACCGGCTCCTGTCTTTTGTGTTATTTTTTTGCTGCCGCTGCGAGGGTATCGTTGTCGTTCGAGAGTTTGGTGTTGTCGGCATTCGCTACCTGCACTCCAATGCCATAGGCATCGGCCACCATTTTCTCAAAACTGCCGACCTTGCGGTTGGAGCCTACAATTACTTCTCCGCCTTTGGCGCCTTCGGCGCGGATTGAAGCAAGAGTGGCGTCGTCCTTTGCAGGTGTCTTGCAGTTTACAGTGGTATACACGCGGAGACTCAGTCCGAATGCCTCCTTGAACTTTTCCTTGAGGCCCTTCACTTTCATGCGGCCGTCGATTTTGAAATCTGCCATTTTTATTTAATGAGTTGTATGATAAAATAAATCAGCCACAGGACGGGAACAATGCATGCCACGCCCAATCCCACGAAAATCCAGACAAGCACGAATGCAATCAGCGATATGATGAATAGCCATCCCGTAACTGTGCTGAATAGCCATACAATGAAGTCGTCGCGTTTTTCCTCGGCGTAGTCGGCGAGGTCTTTTTTCTTGCTGTTGAGATTTTCCCTAATGCGTTCCGATGCTTTCTTTTTTCTCGGATTAATACGGTCTTGCATCATTTTATTTCAAATTCAGTGCGGCGGTTAATATCCGCATTGGGATTTTCGGAGTCTTTGAGCTCGGCGCTGCCTTTTCCAATGGCCGAGATGCGGTCGGCTTCAATGCCTTCTTTCTCTGTAAGGAACGATGCGACGGCTTGTGCACGCTGTTCGCTGAGCTGTTGATTGGCAATTGCATCGCCTTCGGCAGAAGTATGCCCCACGATGTTGATTTTGAGTTCAGGGTTGTTGCGCAGCACACGTGCGAGGTCGTGAAGGGCAAGCTTTGCATCGTCGTTGAGCTCGGCTTTACCATGCTCGAACTGGGCTGCATTGAAGTTGGCCTCGATTTCCTCCACTTGCTGCAGATAAATGGTATCGCGTACTACAACCTCTTTCTCTACGATTTTCTCCACAATCTGAGGCTCTGATTCCTTGCCGCTGAAAACAAACCAGGCAATGGCGCCGAGCGCCAGCAGAGCCGCCAGCACCCATACCCATGCGGGAATCCCCTTTTTATTCGCTTCCGGCACAGGGGGAACATAACCATTGAGATATTCAAGACGATACCCGCCCCTTTGGCCGGGGTGCGCGGTTTTCTCGAACTCGGCTACTTCAATACCATAGAGAGTACCTTGTTCTACAATGCGCTCGAACGACGGTTTGGACCATACCTGGGCCATCGCTGCCTTCGAGCCGTCGGCAAGGTCAAACACTTCGTCGGTTTTGGCGAAGTAGAGGTTCATCTTTGTGTTGAATCCCTCGGCCTCGTTCAATGGAAGAAACAATTCCTTCACACCGGAATCGGGACATATGTTGTTGGGAAAGGCCTTGCGCAGATCGTCAAGCGTGGCATGGGGATACATCACAAGGTATGCATGCGCTATGCCAAGCGCCGTACGGTTCTGTGCTTTGCCGTATACTTTTACTTTATTGGCCATTGAAAGACTGTTTTCGTAAATTATGGTACGGTTGGTTATTCCTCGTCATCCTCAGGCTCAAACGATACTTCCAGCTCCGGCTCCGACTTTACAAGGTCGCACAGCATGAGCACTGCGGAATCCTGGTCGATGTCGAGAGCTTCGGCAAGAGCGAGCAGGTTATGCACCTCGCCGAAGGTGAGCACGTTGTCGCAGAGTGCCATTTGAAGAAGAGCCTGGAATATTTCGCCTGTCTCTTCGTCATCCACCTTGGCCGCATGTTTCACCGCGAAGTCGGTGGCCTTCGACTCATCCATGTTCTTGAGTTCGACGAGAGCGGCGGTAACGTTCATCGACAGGTCCTTCTCGGTAAGGCCGAGGGCTTCGGCGATTTCACCGATAGTGGTGCGTTCCACATCGGAGTATTCTCCATCAGCCCAGATAATCGCGGCAAGTATGGAGCCTATGGTTGCATTTGATGTCTTCATTTTGTTATCAGTGATGTAAGGTATTAACGGAACAGACGTTTCAGACGGTTGGCAAGTGAATTCTTTGCCTTGCGGGCCTTGGCCATTCGGGCGGCGATTTCCTTGCCCTCTTTGGTACGCTTGTCGACCTTGCCGGAGGCTGTCTTTTTGAGCTGGGAGGTCTGTTTTTTCGGGGTGGCCGCTTTGGCTTTGGCGGCGCGGGCCTTGGCAAGGCGCTCCTTGAGTTCTTTGTACTCCTTGGTACGCTTGTCCATCTTGCCGGAGGCTGTGGTTTTTACTGCCATATTATTGTACTGGTATTATTGTTTGAAAAAAATTGATGTTCTCGATTTCGTAAGTGTCCCACTGCACAGAGTAGTCGCCGTCGAGAGTGAATCCGGGAAGCCCTTTTGTTGTGCCGGTTTGTCTGGTCCAGTCGAGAAAACCGTGTATGTTTTTCCGCTTGTCGGCCGTCGAGAACAGCTCGCAGAGAGAGCCGGATTTTGCTCCTCTCACATAATAAGG
>JAIDBM010000160.1 GCA_029056365.1 Muribaculaceae bacterium
AGCTGTGTATAAGAGACCGTGCGTGCCCTGACTCTGAAATGCCGGATTATATACGACACCGAAATCCGGAAAATCGAATTCGAGCCATACAGTCCGAAAACAGTACGTTCGCTGCAGATGATATGCGACGACACCATCGACTATCATCTGAAATACGCCGACCGCAGCCGGCTCGAAAGCCTTTTAGCCGCCGGACGAAAGCATGCCGATGAAATAATAATAGTGAAGAACGGCCTTGTTACCGACACATCCTATTCCAACCTTATATTCATGGCCTGCGACAGAATATACACTCCGGCAAAACCGTTGCTGCGCGGGGTTATGACAACCCGTCTACTGCTCGACGGCCGGATAATGCCTGCCGACCTGTCGCCCGCCGACATACTTCCAGGCAACAGATACGGCATCACGCATGCCTTGCCGGTAAACGCCATGCTGCCCCCGGGCACAATACCTCCGATAGATACTGCGCACATTCTTCCGCTGTAATTTTTCCGCATCACGGCATCTGGTTTGAGAAAAAAGTTGTAATTTTGCGCCCGTAAAAAAAGCACGTGGCATACTCCCGGCGCCGGGCGACACGCCACACAGGAAAAGGTCAATCATCAATTTTTCGATAAACGCATAATGGGAAATATAAGCCTGAAATCATTATCATCGCAGATATGCAAGTCAAGAATATT
Organism: Muribaculaceae bacterium; assembly: GCA_029056365.1. Lineage (GTDB taxonomy): Bacteria > Bacteroidota > Bacteroidia > Bacteroidales > Muribaculaceae > CAG-873. Next base: position 684 of record JAIDBM010000160.1, read on the forward strand.
CGACTTCGGAATCACAGCCATAATACTTGTGAACTCGATTCTGATTGGAGTGCAGACATCGGTTCACAACACCATCATCGACAACATCCAGCATTTTATATTGTGGATATTCACCTTTGAAATTGCAGTACGCTTCATTGCGGCCGACAATATAAAGGAGTTTTTCAAGGACGGCTGGAATATCTTCGACCTGTCGCTCGTAGTCATCGGCTGGATTCCGCCGTCAATTGCCACAAACGCCTCGGCAATCACAATGATCAGAATACTGCGCACATTCCGTATACTGCGGCTCCTGCGTGCCAGCACTGAAATCAAACTTATCGTAACGGTGCTTGCAAAGAGCATCAAGTCGATGGTTTACAACTGTATGCTGTTTCTGATTTTCGCCTATCTCTATGCCGTGGCCGGTGTCACCTTGTTCCGTCTGCCTGTTCCCGAAGGCAACACTCCCGAGGCTATAGCGAAAATCGAGGCGCTAAAAACAATCGCGCCCCCTACTCCCACCAATTCACCGGATCCGTTCGGCAACATAAGCGAAGGCATTTTCACTCTGTTCCGCGCCTTGACAGCCGAAGACTGGACCGACCTGCGCTATAATCTTATAAGCGCCTCCGACTTGGGAGTAATCAGCGTACATCCCACGGTAATAACCTGTTATTTTGTTTCCTGGTTCTGCATTGCCGTATTCCTGCTGTTGAACCTGGTTACAGGTGCCGTAATCAACAACTATCAGGTGGCCATGGCCGAACTGTCGGAACGGAAAGAAAAGCTGAAGGCCTAACCCCTTACTGTCTAATACAAATAACCCGGCCTCCGCGTTGGTGCGGCAGCCGGGTTATTTGCAATAATCAGATTTCAGCAACAGTGTCTATCAGTCGGCCACTACAATTTTGTAGGCTTTACCATCGATTACCAGTATATACAAACCGTTCAGGCCTTCGAGCGAGGTGGTCACCCCGTGTATATCCCTGACACGTATTCCGCCAAGAGTGTAGACAGCCGCGTTCGAGAATTCGCCCGAGAGAGTAAGATCCCGGCCGTAAAGTCTATAGCTGCAAGCCTCATCGGCTGCAATCTCCGCGGTTCCTGCCGGAACACCTTCGTCGATTGTTATGCAGCCGAGCTGTATATAGCTGTAGTATTGGTCGTTCAGGGGAGTGGCAAGCTGAATGGCCACACACGCGGTAGTACCGGCTATATCGTCAGGAAGCGCAGTGGCATAGCGCTGGAAAAGCATAGTGCCTCGTTCGTCATCGGCATATTCGGGCCGGTTGAGAGTGAATGTATATATGCGGGTCATGCCCTCTACCGTGTTCTTCGGACCTACATAAACATTGAGCCGTTCGTTTGTAAGCGACCTTATGTCGAATGCCGCATAATATTTCTTGCCCTCTTCAAACTTGATAGGCGGCGAGATAATCCAGTCGTCGGCATCCTTGGTATAAATATCTACCGAAGTGGGCGAAATTATGTATTCGGCAGTCATTTCGTAATCGCCGAACACACTCTGGCCCAGAGTAGTGCCGTAAATCCATGTCATGCCGTCGCCGTTGTTGTCCACCGAATTCCATCTCAGCGCCATAGCGGTGGGATTTTCGAAATTCTCCTCAACCGGGAACTCCGACACCGGAGTACCGGCTATGAACTCGGCGGTAGCCGCATCGGAATAACCGAATTCGTTCTTTGCCGTAATACGGTAGGAGTACCGCAACAGACGGCGGAACGAATCTTTTACTGTACAATCTTTAATATCCTTGGCCACCACCACATTGTCGGGCAGACGCACTATGTCGTATGTGGTCTGCGATGGGTCGAAAGCGCCTCCGTGAAGGCCGTTGGCCGGAGCGGTCCATGAAATCGTAGCCGACATGAAATCATCCGATACCACAACTTTCGGAGTCGAGGGCGCTTCCGGAGCATCCATGCCCACATAGGCGAATACCGGCGATTTCGGGCCATCGCCCTTGGTATTGCTGTAGCACACCACATCATATCGGTATTCCCTGCCGCTTTCCGGCACATTCATGTCGTCATACGACAATTCCGCACCTGCCGCGAACGGGCCCTTGCAAGTGTGGATGCGCTCGCCTTCGCGATACAGGTCGTATCCGTCGATCGACTCCAGGGCCGAACCGCCGAAAGTAGTCGCCGGCACCTTGAAGCCTATGGTACAGCATGAACCGTCGGTGCCTGAAACCGATGTCAGGTCGGTAGCGAATCCCGGGGCGTCGAATCCGCCTGTAGCGTATGGGATATACATTCCCATAAACCTGGCGGTCCATCCGATCTCGCCTATCTCTTCATATGAATATCCGGTCATGTCGGCCGAATAATCCATGTCCGGCGAAATCGACGGCAGGCTTATTTCCACAAGCCATGTGCTTATGCCTTTGTCGTTGTGCGGATTCTCAAGCGTATTCGCCCCCCAGTAGAGTTTTCCGCTTGTGAAGTCGAATTCAAGGCTCTGGTTTGACGACAGAAACTTGTAGGGCATGGTATAGATGACCCTTGAGGCGTTGTCGCGTGCCGGATCAATCTGTATCAGTTCTCCGTTATGGTTTATCGAGAACAACCGGCCGAAAGCATCGGCCGCAATCACGCCGCCGACGTTGTCGGGTTTGCACACGAGTTTCATCTCTCCGGTCTGGCGGTTTATCTCATAAATACCGCCTCCCTGCTGCGAGCCGTAACACGTGGCCAGTATGCGGTCGTTCTTTATATCATAGGTCATGTCCGACGGCTTGAGATCGGTGCTTCCGTCGCTCCATGGTCCGATTTCCCTTACAAGGCCTGTGTATATGTTATATGAAAACAAAGGCATCGGAGTGGGCATTGACATCGACGACTGATACAGATACGGAGCCGCATAATATATGCCGTCGACAGCAGTGGCTGCGTACACGCCCACACCACCGGAGAGTTCATGTATCAGAGTGTTTTCCCACGGCTCGGCGAAAGTCTGACGCGCAAAACCGTATTGTTCCTCGCTCGCATTGGTATATCCTCCGTTCGACAGGAAGAAACCATAGAACGGGCGATTGCCGTTTTCGACTCCTTCAGCCAGGGCCTGCGGAGTCATTGAACCAGCCGCAACAACAGCCCCGAGCAAATATACACTGAATGTTTTTATGTTCATTTCCAATTTTATTTAGCGGGGAGCCTTGGTCCGGCTCCCCGCCCTGTTATTGAATGAAGATGTTTATTTCACGAATTTGATTGTATTTCCACCGCTTACGGCCACATATACACCACGTGGCAGGGCAGCTGTCGACAGCGTCGGTTCATCGGTCGAGACAACCAGGCGTCCGCTTACATTATAAACCGCTATTCCGGTCGGAGCAGTCAATGTCATGGTTTCGGCATCATATGCAAGGGCACCGTCAGCTACAAGCTCACCTACTCCAAGCCCCTTGGCACGCATCAGGCCGTTGATCCATATCACGTCGTCGGTATCTGCATCGGCAGCCTTAACTTCGTAATTCGCCGGAATTTTTGCATTCGGGAATCCCGACATCAGGCAGAAGCCGTAAACCTCATAGTTGTCGGCGATTTCCTGAGTGGCTACTGAAATCTCGAGGCGGACAGACTGGCCCTCAAGCGCTGTGGTCTCGGGAACAAGCGAGCCGTCGCCAAGTCGGAACAGCACTGTGCCCATGGCGCTTGAAGTGTCGGTAACCGGATTTCCGTCGCTGTCCACAAGCCATGCTGTAGAACCTCTGAGCACATACACTTTCTGGTTCTCGTCTTCCTTGAACACGCCCTTGAAAAGAATGAAATTCTCGCGGGCATCGGCTTCAGTGAATGTATATGTATCGCCTTCCAGAACAATACCGTCGGCGGCCATGGTCAAGGCATAGAACTTCTCAAAGTGGTCGAACACATAGCCTGTTTCAGGCTCTGCCACCAGCTTCACGGTCTGACCCGCATACACAATCACATCGGTATATTTCTGTCCGTCCACTTCAACGTATACATTACCTGCCACGATATGTTTCCGGTCGTCGTAAGTCGGATTTGTCTTTGCACGGCAAGGCGTAACAACATGGGTATCGATTACCGTGCGTCCGTTGGCCTGCACCCATGCCGTACGGGCCATACCTTCGGAATTCCGCACCAGTTCCACCTCAGTTCCGTTCACTTTAACATAGGCGAACTCGCTCTGGGTGTCATTGCAGTAAACGCGTATCCAGTTGCCTGTTTTAACTTCGTTTACCCGGTTGTTGTCGAGTTTCTTCACAAAAGTCTCGCTCAAAGAACCGTCTCTCTCGGTCATTTCCCAGAAACGCACCAGAATTTCGTCGCCGTTGGCAATTACAATGGAGTTGCCTTCCGAGGGCTGCATTTCCTTCATCACTACCTCGAACTCAGCTTTGGTGACATCGGCAGTTGCGATATTCACCTCATATGATTTGCCATCGGGCTGCGGAAGCACCATCACACCGGCAGTAGCACATTGCATGCTTTCGAGCACATATCCGTCGGCTGCCGAGAACACAAGCCGGGTATAGCTTTTCACAGTCATGGGGTTGGTGAGTTCAACCGGAATTCCTTCTGAAACAGCCTGCAGCCATGTTATATCCGCGCCATCGTTGAATGAGAACTCAAGAACGGCGTCAATCGGATTCTTGCGCGACTTCACCTCAATCCAGTCGCCTTCGGCGGCCTCTACCATGTAGTATCCGTTTGAACTTACGTTCACATTATCTCCGTTCACAGTCACCGAAACCATCTGGTTGCCATCGGTAGCGCTGAAAGCGATTGCATTTTTTATGTTTGCGAACGGGAACTCGTTCTTTCCGCTCTGTAGCTGCAGCTCATCGCCGCGACCGCCTTCCATCACCGCTTTTACACGCGATGCGTCATCGACATTCAGCACCACGCCGTTCACATTGCGTGTACCGTAAATGAGGTACTTGGCCGGATTTTCACCATCGGCACCCTTTACAACCATAAGGTTGTCGAGCATGTTTGTGAAACCGCCGTTGAAGCCAACCAGATAAGCGAGCGAAGTTCCGGGACGGCCCGACACATATATTGTCTCGCCGAGATAACCTGTATAAGAATCGGTTTTACCCGACAACGCTATCTCGGAGCCGTCGGCGCGTCTGAAGAAATAAGATTCGAGAGCAGCCTGACCGTCCGGAGCCTCAAATACTATTTCAGTCGGAGCGCCCTTTGTGGTAACAACGAAATTATCGCCGTTCTCCACCTCGAACACCCAGCCGTTCGAGCCGTTCCATCCTATAGGCTTCTGCGCCTCGCCGTTTTTGAGAATCTGTACAATCTCGGCGCCCGGGCTGGGCACGAATTCAAGCGGATTCTGCAGTTCGCCAATCACAAACGAGGTCTTCACGTTGTTATACAGCGTGAGTTCATCCCATCCGCTGCCATCGCGCTGGTATTCGAGATAGCACGACAGGTTCGCGGCGTAGTCTACTGTTATAGAGAATGATATTGCCGAGTCTTTCAGTTTCAGGTCCACTTTCACCCTGTAATAGTCGGGCACGGTGTTCACGAACACATACGAGCCGTCGGCCTGCACCGAGCCGTCGAGAGTCACCGACGAATTGGGCACCGAGCAGCCTGTAACCTCATAGGCATTGTCGGGCACGATTTTCACATTGGCTTTTTCGGGAATCACCAGATAATTCATCGTGCCGGTTTCAGGAGCCACCCATTGCGAGTCTTTCTCATAAAACACCTTGAACGGTTTGCCGCTTATACCCTCGCCCGATGCGAAGAAATCGATAGTGACATCCTTGGCCACATCTCCACCGCCGCCGTTACCGCTGGTTTCGATTTTAACCATAATGCCGTTTGAAGCAGCGAAGCTGACACGGTAGTTGCCGTCGCCGCCGGGAGTAAGTGCTGTAGTACCGTCTTTGGTAATACTTACAATTTCAGCTCCCGGCGCAGCCTTTATAAGAATAGGATTGTCGGTTTCCTCGCTCAGGTCGAAGCGGTTCATGCCGTTTTCAAGCGAGAGCGTAGTACCGTAGCCGGAATTTGTCTGGACAATCACGTTGTTGGCATTGTCTACGTCAATAACGACACTGGTTGCCTGGACCGTAAAAATCCCAACAAACGCCATGAGGAACGTGAGTAAGAAATGTTTCTTCATAACAGTTGGTTTTAGTAATTATAAATTGAATTGTTATCGAATATTTATCTTCACTGCGCCAGAGGGCGTGCGCACGATATACAGTCCCGACGGAAGGTTCTCGAAACCGGTGCGCCGTCCGGCCACATCGAACATCTCCGAACCTTCGGGAGCGGTAACCGAATTGCCGTGCACGCTTACCGCCGCTTGTTCCGACAACACATCGGACACTGCGGCCACATCGCCGAAATCGAATGTGATCACACCGTCGGCCGATTCGCGGATATTGGAAATAGTCCATTCCACCGGCACCGCCCTGCCCGAAGACAGCCATGCTGCCGCCGGGGTTGTGGAAGCCGACAGCGAATTGTTGCCGGTTGTGCCCGGAAACGGGTCGCCTGCTTCATCGGCGAGCGTGGCCGCCCAAATATTGTCGGCCGCCACTATGCGCACATGCTCGTATCCGGCTGCAGCGGCATTCACCGTGTTGCGGTTCCAGTGTTTCTTTTCATAGTGGCAATACGACACCACCAGTCCGTGCCCGGGTATTCCCGAGTCCCAGCCCTGCTGCTGACGGTTCTCAAGCGTGTAGTACTCGTCGGGATTGTCAGGATTCACTATGAAAGCGGCATCGTGGAACTCGTCGAATGGCCGCAGCGTCACATCGCGTCGCGGACCATCGAGCACAATCGGGTCGAGCCATCCGAGGGTGTATTTGTCCATGGCCGTATATCCCGACGGTGTCACCTGGTTGTTGTTATATGTTCCGATATCCATTATATCGTAATGGCTCATGCCGTGGCCGCCCTGTCCGGAGGTGTCGTATATGTCGGCCAGACCGAGTATATGACTGAATTCGTGGCATATGGTGCCGACGCCGTCGAGCTGTGTGCCCGAGCCGCCTTTCAGCTCGCATGAACATGCGGCCACACCGAGATTAAGTCCGTCGAAATAGTCGAACACATAGTTCGACAGATCCTGCATGGCGGGCCATACCGACTCATAGGGGCCGCCCTGCGCCTCGCCGTGGCCGGCGAATATCACAAACAGGAAGTCAACGAATCCGTCTTCATTTATGTCATAACCCGAAAAATCGAGACCCATCTCATCGGCCACCAGACAGGCATCGCGGAACTGGTTCACCAGGCCTTTGTCGCCAAGGCCGTAATATGCCCGCTCGTGCGGCAGCGTGAGTGGTCCGAACACATCGAATGCCGGGGTGAAACGTCCGTTGCTCTGAGCGGTGAAATAATCGAGCACACTGCCGTATGTGGCCTCGCTTGAATAGCCTTCCTGATTGCAGATGTCGATATAGTGCTCTCTGGTGGCCTGCGGGGTAAGTTTCACATCCTGATATTCCACAAGAAGAATCAGTCCGGTCACAGTGCCGGTAGTCGGAAATTTGGGTTTAATCGGATTTGGAGCTACCCGGCGCATGGCATCGAGTCTCTTTTGCTCCACCTGCCGGCCTATGGCGGCCATGATTGCCTGCCGTTCCGGTGCAGGAG
>JAIDBM010000161.1 GCA_029056365.1 Muribaculaceae bacterium
CCGGTTAAGAACCACGCAATCCACGCAATCGCCACTCCCCTGAAGCACAGGCGGCGGTATCCTGAGCCGATACCGCCGCCTGTGGGTTTTATTTGTATATCAATAGCTATGGCTGTCGCTGTCGACCTCCACTGCAGTCAACGGCCGTTTATTCATCTTGTACCATACATATGCAATATATGCGAGCACTACAGGCACACCGATGCTTACATAAGCCATTGTTTTCAGGGTAAACAGAGAACTGCTGCTGTTGGCTATGGTAAGCGAACTGTCCGGATCAACAGTGCTGCGCAGGTATGCAGTGTCGTTATAGCCGGCAAGGAGAAGCAATGCAGTTACCACAAGCACAGTGCCGACACCGGTCCACCAGATACCGCAACGGTAACGGCTGCTGAATGCACTGCGGTAAATTCCATATAGAACCATAACCGCTCCCGCCACTATCATAACCGACAGCGGCCACATATCAATCATGTTATGAAGATAGATATATGGTTCTTCAACAAAACCGCCATCGACGTAACGCAGGCCTGACGCTCGCATGAGCACAATCATGAAACCCACAAAAAGCACTGCGAATATTGTACCTGATATCAGTACTCTGTTGCGTAGACTGATGCCGAAATCCTTGGGATCGCTGATATTGTTGATGAAATATAACGCTCCCTGTGTCCTTGCAAGAAAGAAAACCACCAGTCCCAACAGCAGGCAGCGCCAGTTGGCTATAGCCTCAAGACCATGGGTAGATACCCACGAACTGATAACCGGAGCGCCAGGATTGAGGAGATTGGTTTTCTGGACATAAAACCCGGCTCCGAAAAACAGGGTTCCCACCGCCACTCCGAGCAATACGCATCCGGCCACTCCGTTAAACAGGAGAAATCCGTCAAAGGTATTCTGTCCAAATATATTTCCGGGTTTGGAGCGATATTCGTAGCTTACGGCCTGCAATACAAAGCTGACAAGAATAAGCATCCATAGCCAATACGCGCCTCCGAAACTGGTGGAATAGAACAACGGGAATGATGCAAAAAAAGCTCCGCCGAACAACACCAGGGTAGTAAAAGTCAGTTCCCATTTGCGGCCGAGGCTGTTGGCCATTAGCTTTCGGCCCTCTGTGGTGGCTCCGCAGAAGAGCATCGATTGTCCGCCTTGAACAAACAGCAGGAA
>JAIDBM010000162.1 GCA_029056365.1 Muribaculaceae bacterium
TCAAACTATACGCCTGAAAATTTAACATTCCCGCCAGTTCAATTTAACAAATGCACTGGGTTTTCGGCTTGGGCCGAACTTAGGATTTCGTTGTGAAATAATGATAAATATCCACAGACAAGCATCAAAAAAACAACCTTGAAAATCAGTAATTAATTATCTGATTTTCAAGGCTAAAATTCGTTGTCGGGGTGACAGGATTCGAACCTGCGACCACCTGGTCCCAAACCAGGTGCGCTACCGGACTGCGCTACGCCCCGAACGGTTTTTACGGCTGCAAAGTTAGCGATTATTTTTTAATTATCAAATTTTTTTCAAATAAACATGCGTCGCCGTAGCTTAAAAAACGATACCCGCATTCCAGCGCATGTGTGTATACTCGCTTCCAGTCTTCGCCAATCATGGCTGAAACGAGCAGTAGGAGAGTGGATTGCGGCTGATGAAAATTGGTGATGAGTCCTGAAGTCATACGGTAGTCATAGCCCGGGGCGATTATTATTCGGGTGCTCGCAAGAAAACGGTCGCTGCCAGTGGCGTCAAGATGGCCGATTACGGCTTTGAGCGCTTCTTTGGGGTTCAGGTGCGGATGATTGTCGGAATATGGATACCATTGCGGAATCTCGCCCTGCCATTGGCCGCTGTGTATGAGGCATCCGGCATGATAGAGGCTTTCAATCGTGCGTACTGTAGTGGTGCCGACGGCATAGACCGGGCGGTCGGAGTCGAGCAGACTCTGTATTGTGTCGCGTCCGACTGCGATGAATTCGCTGTGCATCGTATGTTCGCCGACGGTGTCTGATTTAACTGGCTGGAAAGTGCCGGCGCCTACATGGAGCGTGACCTCAATACGGGGAATGCCGCGGGCGGAAATTTCGTCGAGGATTTCCGGGGTGAAATGCAGACCGGCGGTCGGGGCTGCCACGGAGCCTTCGATACGGCTGTATACTGTCTGGTAGTCGCTGGTGTCGCTTTCTTCCGACGGACGGTTCAGATAGGGCGGAACCGGTATCTCGCCAAGGGCCTCGATCAGTTGGGAGAATGTAACATCGCTGCGGTCCCAGCTGAACTCAATCATCGAGGCGTTGCCGGTTTTGATTTGTCGGCGGGCTTTCAGAGTGGTGTCGAGAGCGGGGCAGGGGAGCGCCAGCTCGCCATCGCGCCATCTTTTGCTGTTGCCTACAAAGCAGAGCCAGCTGCATGATGATGTGGAGGCGAAACAGCGTTCATAATCGGCCGGCGCGTGTGGCTCGAGGCAGAATATTTCGATTGACGCTCCGGATTCCTTGCGGAAGTGCAGCCGTGCGTTTATCACCCGGGTGTTGTTGTAGACGAGCATTGCGTCGGGAGGCAGTATTTCGGGCAGTTGCCGAAATATCAGGTCTCTGATTTCTCCATCTGCGGTACGGTGAAGCAGTTTGCAGGCGGCCCGGTCCGGCAGGGGATGAAGGGCTATCTTGTCCTGGGGCAGAGGGTAGTTGTAGTCGGCTATATTTATTTGCTGAGGTGTCATTGCATGATTGTCGTTTCGGAATTTACGGCTGCAAAATTAGTTAAAATGATTGGAATAATGCCGATTTTTTGCTAACTTTGTGTTATGAAAACTGATAACCGCATTATATATCAGATTATTGCGCTGGCGCTGTTGTTTTTGGCGGTGTCGTGTGAAGATTCGCCGGAATTGCCGGGAGCTGAGTCGGTGAACCGCACAGTTCTGGTATATATGGTTGCATCGAACAATCTCGGCAGCGGCGGATTCGACAAGGCCGATCTGCAGGAGATGCAGAAGGCAGCTGCGGCCGGCGATATTGTCGACGGGCGTCTGCTGGTGTATCATGTTCCGGCATCGGGCAATCCGGTGCTTAAAGAGGTTACTTCCGGTGGCATAGATACACTTGCGGAGTATGGCAGCGAGGTCTCATCGGTGAGCAGTTCGCGCATGCGTGAAGTTTTTGATGATATGCGCCGCCTGGCTCCGGCATCGGATTACGGACTTGTGCTCTGGAGCCATGCCAGCGGCTGGCTTCAGGATGGCATGGACGATGAAATAGAGGACGCTGGTCAGGCGGGAGACATTGTACCGCAGGCGTTCGGTCAGGATAAAGGGCGGAAAATGAATATGACCGCACTGGCGAGGACACTCGAAGGCGAAGGCTTCGGCTTTGTTTATTTCGACTGTTGCTATATGGGCGCGGTTGAGGTGGCATATGAGTTGCGCAAGGCTACGCCTCTGGTGGTGGCGAGTGCGGCTGAACTGCCGTCGCCCGGTATGCCGTACGACCTTAATGTGAAATGTTTTTTTCAGTCGACCCCGGATCTGGTGGGAGCGGCCCGGAACACATTTGAGTATTACGACTCGATGTCGGGCAGTATGCGCACATGCACGATGTCGGTGATAAAGACCTCCGGAATGGAAAGGCTTGCAGCGGCGGTGGCGGCTGTGTACCGGCAGGCCGACAGTCCGTGGCCACAGGGTTATATGCCGCAGAGATACATGACGGAAAGCCGCTGCTATCATTTCGATCTGGCCCACTATGCGAGGGCGTTGACCTCCGACAAAGCATTGCTTGACGAATTCAACGGGGCGCTTGCCGATGTGGTGCTCTACGAGGATGCGACCCCGAGTCTTTGGAACCGTCTTGAGATAGAGTCGCATTGCGGACTTACTACATACATTTTCGACAAAGAAAGCCAGACGGCCATCAAAGGTTACAATACCACATCGTGGTATCGCGATGTGGCATCGCAATTGCTTGTGCGGTGAGAACAAACTCCACCGGCCGCAGGTTATTTTCATAACAGACATTCGACACAACAATATAGACATAAAATATGAATCCATTGCAGATACCGGTGCCGACCGACAGTATTCCGAGCGTTAAACAAGAGGTGGAGATGCTGAAATCCTTGCCGCTTGACGACCTTCTCGACAAGTTTATCGCTTCGGTGACCACATTTGCCATAAATCTTGCCATAGCGATAGTGGTGTTTTACGCCGGAAAGTTCGTTATAAAGAAGATATATGGCTTTTTGACGATGATACTTACTCGGCGGGATGTCGACCGCTCGCTCACCACCTTTGTGTTGAGCATGGTGAAAATGCTGCTGTATTTCATACTTATAGTCACAGTAATAGGTATACTTGGCATAGAGACATCATCGTTCATAGCCCTGTTTGCCTCGGCCGGTGTCGCCATCGGCATGGCGTTGAGCGGTACATTGCAGAATTTTGCCGGCGGCGTGCTGATTCTGCTGCTTAAGCCGTATAAGGTGGGCGACTATATCGAGGCCCAGGGTTTTGCCGGCACTGTCAAGGAGATACAGATATTTCATACAATTATCGCCACATATGACAACAAGTCGATAATCATACCCAACGGAGGACTGTCGACCGGGTCGGTCAACAACTGGTCGAGAGAGGATTATCGTCGTGTCGACTGGACGGTGGGCATAAGTTACGGCGATAAGGTAGAAGACGCACGCAGGTGTATACTCGAGCTTCTTGAATCTGATTCGCGGGTCGTGAAACGTTACATCGAGGATGACCGTCGGATGCGGGAGAACGAGCAGGAACGTCGGCGCCTTTCGTCCAAGGGCGGCGCTGAGACTCCTGGTCAGACCGATGAACCGGTGGCCGACGGGCATCAGCCGTCAGAAAACCGGCCGTGGTACAGGCGTCTTTTCCGCAAGGCGGCCAAGGCGGAAGAGAAGTCGGGTCCGCGTATAGTGCGTCTGAAGCGCCGTACTCCCAGGGTGGAAAGGCGTCCGGTGGTTGTGGTCGACCAGTTGGCCGACAGTGCGGTAGTGCTCAAGGCCCGGGCATGGACACGCACCGAGTATTACTGGGATGTATTCTACCAGATTAATGAGCGCATCTACACCGATCTGCCCAAGTCAGGGGTAAGCTTCCCCTTCCCGCAGATGGATGTGCATATTGCGCGACAATAGAAACTATACATATATTAAATATATTTAAATAGCCGGGATAATTGAATTATTTTGGCTATTTTTGCATATTGAAGTCGGCAGATTGTGTCTGCTGTCTTCACACACCTGGCAGTCGGCCGCCACAGGCAGCGTTTCAAACTCCTCTTAATCATAAAATTGTCAGGGGTGAGCCCGTAAAGCAAAAAAAAGAACAACATAAATGACAGGTAAATGGAATTATTTACCCCTGACTACAGAAGAACAGAAGCTGGAAAACGAGCTTGCACGCCGCTTTTCGGGTTGTGAACCCATAAGCGAACTGCTTGTACAGCGCGGAATTACATCGGTTGCGGAGGCGGAGAAATTTTTTCATCCGTCGCTTCGCGATTTGCATGACCCGTTTCTGATGCCCGACATGGACAAGGCTGTAGACCGCCTGAACAAGGCGATGGGGGCGAAAGAAAAAATAATGGTGTACGGCGACTATGATGTCGACGGTACCACAGCGGTAGCGCTTGTATACCGCTATCTTCAGAATTTCTATTCTGAAATAGATTATTATATCCCTACCCGTTATGACGAGGGTTACGGCATATCGAAAAAAAGCATCGATGCGGCTGCCGATTCCGGAGTCAAGCTTATAATAATTCTGGACTGCGGAATAAAAGCCATCGATGAAATAAAGTATGCCCGGGAGAAAGGTATTGACTTTATAATCTGCGACCATCATGTGCCCGATGACGAATTGCCTCCGGCGGTGGCCATACTGAATCCGAAACTCGAGGGAAGCACATATCCGTGTCCGCATCTTTCCGGATGCGGGGTAGGCTACAAATTCATGCAGGCGTTTTCGATAAGCAACGGCATCGGAACTGCGGAGCTTGAGGGAATGCTCGACCTTGTGGCGGTTAGTATCGCAGCCGACATAGTGCCGATGGTTGATGAGAACCGTGTTATGGCCTATGTTGGTCTGAAGCGGCTCAACAGTAATCCGAACATGGGCCTGCGTGCAATAATACGCACTTGCGGCATGGGTGGCAAGGAATTGAGTATCAGTGATGTGATATTCAAGATAGGTCCGCGGATAAATGCTTCCGGACGAATGCAGAGCGGTCGGGAAGCGGTAGAACTTCTGGTGGCCCGCGACATCAAGGATGCCAATGCCCGCTCGCTTGCCATAGACCAGTATAACAAAGACCGTAAAGAACTCGACAAACGCATTACCGATGAAGCAAATGCCATACTTGAGGCAAGAGGCGAGATGCATTCGCCCAAGAAGTCGATAGTGATTTATAACAAAGACTGGCACAAGGGCATAATCGGAATCGTGGCTTCGCGTCTTACCGAGCTGTATTACAAGCCATCGGTTGTGCTTACGCTTGCCAACGGTCTGGCCACCGGCTCATCGAGGTCGGTCCAGGGTTTCGATATATACAAGGCGGTTGACTCGGCACGCGACCTGCTTGAAAATTTCGGAGGCCATCCGTATGCGGTAGGTCTTTCGCTCAAAGAAGAAAACATAGCTGAGTTTACAAAGCGTTTCGAGGAATACGTGGCGAATAATATCACAGCCGATCAGCTGACGCCGCAGATCGATATAGACGCACTGCTTACATTTTCGCGTATAACACCTGAATTTGTATCCACGCTGCGTCTGTTCAATCCGTTCGGTCCCGGCAACCAGAAACCGGTGTTCTGTGCCAAGGGAGTTCGGGATTTCGGCAGCAGCAAGCTTGTGGGAAAACAGCTCGAGCATATAAAACTCGACCTTGTGGACGACACTTCCGGCAAGGTAATCAATGCTATAGCGTTCAATATGGCGCAGCACTTCGATTACATACATTCCGGCGAGCCGTTCGACATCTGTTTCACCATAGAAGAGAACCGTCACCGCAACGCCACATCATCGCTTCAGCTTCAGGTAAAGCAGATACATACTCCAAGGTGAGTACTCCGTCGGACATACTCTCCAGATACTGGGGATATGACTCGTTCCGGCCCCGCCAGCTTGAAATCATAGAGTCGGTGCTGGCCGGGCGCGACACAGTGGGTCTGCTTCCTACCGGAGGCGGCAAGAGTATCACTTTCCAGGTTCCGGCGCTTATGATGCGCGGTATCACGCTGGTAATCACTCCGCTGATATCGTTGATGAAGGACCAGGTGGACAATCTGCGCCAGAGGGGAATTACGGCTGTATGCATCCATTCCGGCCTGTCGCGTCAGGAGTTGCGTCTGTCGCTCGACCGCGCTCGTCTCGGCAAGACCAGGCTTGTGTATGTGTCGCCGGAACGTCTGCAGCGTTCAAGTTTTATCGGCGAGATGCGTCAGTGGGACATAAGCATGATTGAAGCCGACGAGGCCCATTGTATATCGCAGTGGGGATATGATTTCCGGCCCGACTATCTGCGGATAGCCGCTTTGCGCAAGGAATTTCCCGATGCGGTGATGCTTGCCCTGACCGCATCGGCAACCCCCGAGGTGGTGCGCGACATAAAGGAGAAGCTTGAAATGCGTTCTCCGGCTCTTTTTTCGCTGAGTTTCAGCCGAAACAATATAAGTTATCTGGTGCGCCGCGGTGCCGGCAAAGAAGAAATGATGGTGCGGATTCTGAGCAACACATCGGGTTCGGCCATTGTGTATGTGCGGTCGCGCAAGCGAACCTCCGAGCTTGCCGCCCTGCTTGTGCGCAACGGAATTTCTGCCGACAGTTACCATGCGGGAATATCGCCCGAGGAAAAGAACGAGAAGCAGAACCGCTGGAAAGACGGATCGACACGCGTAATAGTGGCTACGAATGCTTTTGGCATGGGAATCGAAAAACCCGATGTAAGGGTAGTGGTGCATTACGACCTACAGCCATCGCTTGAAGAATATTATCAGGA
>JAIDBM010000163.1 GCA_029056365.1 Muribaculaceae bacterium
GTTCAATCGTTTTAATTGAGAAGTAATATGGAACTCGCTATATACAACAAAGAAGGTAAGGACACCGGTCGCAAGGCAATCCTCAGCGACGAAGTGTTTGCAATTGATGCCAACGAGCATGCCGTATACCTCGACGTTAAGCAGTATCTGGCCAACCAGCGTCAGGGCACTCACAAGTCAAAGGAACGCAGCGAAGTATCAGGCTCTACCCGCAAGCTCCACAAACAAAAAGGCGGCGGCGGCAGCCGTATCGGCGACATCAACTCGCCCGTACTGGTTGGCGGTGGCCGTGTGTTCGGTCCCCGTCCGCGCGACTATCGTTTCAAGCTCAACCAGAAGGTTAAGCAGCTCGCACGTCGCAGCGCTCTCACAGTCGCAGCTCAGGAAGGCAACATCGTAGTGGTAGAGAACATCGAATTCGAAGCTCCCAAAACTAAAGAATTCGTAAACTTTACTAAAAATCTTAAAGTTGACGGCAAAAAAGTGCTCTTCGTTTCGGCAAACGGAAATAAAAACGTATATTTGTCTGCTCGAAATGTGCCGGGTGCTGACCTCATGCGTGCATGTGACATCAACACCTATGCCATACTCAACCACAACGCTATCATCCTGACCGAAGATAGCCTTGATTTCATTAATAATCTTTAATCCGAAGGAGACTTATCACAATGGATATAATGATCAGACCAATCGTTACCGAAAAGGCAACCAAGCTTACCGAAAAGCTTAACCGCTATACATTCCGTGTATCTCCCGAGGCCAACAAGTATCAGATCAAGGCTCTTGTAGAGCAGCTCTATGGCGTTAAGGTAGTTCGGGTAAACACCGCTGTTGTCCGTGGCAAGAACAAATCGCGCTGGACAAAGAGCGGTCTGCTCCGCGGCAACACCAGCCGCTGGAAAAAAGCCTTCATCACTGTTGCTGAAGGCCAAACCATCGACTTCTATAGCAATATCTAATAAAAATGGCAGTAAGAAAATTCAAGCCCACAACTCCCGGGCAAAGACACAAAGTTATCGGTGTATTCAAAGGTACGATCACTGCTACTACACCGGAGAAATCTCTTACAGTCGGTAAACGTGCGTCAGGCGGTCGTAACGCCGAGGGCCATCTAACCACCCGTTACCTTGGTGGTGGCCACAAACGCAAATACCGTATCATAGACTTTAAGAGAAACAAAGATGGAGTTCCCGCAGTAGTGAAGTCTATCGAGTACGATCCGAACCGTTCGGCCCGTATCGCGCTGCTTTACTATGCTGACGGCGTAAAGACTTACATCATCGCACCCAACGGCCTTCAGGTAGGCACCACTGTGATGAGTGGCGCCGAGGCTGCTCCCGAAGTAGGCAACTGCCTTCCTCTGGGCGCTATTCCTGTAGGTACCGTAATCCACAACATCGAGCTTCGTCCCGGTCAGGGCGCCTTCATGGCCCGTAGCGCCGGTACTTTCGCTCAGCTCATCTCCCGCGAGGGAAATTACGCGATTATCAAATTACCTTCGGGCGAAACCCGCAAGGTGCTCTGCGCCTGCAAGGCCACAATCGGTGTGGTAGGCAACAGCGAGCACTCGCTCGAACGCTCCGGCAAGGCAGGACGCAGCCGCTGGCTCGGTCGTCGTCCGCGCAACCGTGGTGTTGTCATGAACCCTGTAGATCACCCCATGGGTGGTGGTGAAGGCCGTGCAAGCGGTGGACATCCCCGTTCACGCAAGGGCCTCTATGCAAAGGGTCTCAAGACACGTGCGCCCAAGAAGCACTCGTCGAAGTACATTATCGAAAGACGTAAAAAGTAATCTGATTAATTAAGTAATTATGAGTCGTTCATTAAAAAAAGGCCCCTTTATCAGCGTTAAGCTCGAAAAGAAGGTAGCTGATATGGAAGCTTCCGGCAAGAAGAATGTCATCAAGACCTGGAGCCGCGCTTCCATGATCGCCCCTGAATTCGTAGGCCACACATTCGCGGTTCACAACGGCAACAAATTCATTCCCGTGTATGTGACTGAAAACATGGTAGGTCACAAACTCGGTGAGTTTGCTCCCACACGTAACTTCCGCGGCCACGCCGGTAACAAGAAAAAATAACCGGGGTCTTTAATCACTTTTGATAAATAAAAAGAATCAAATAAAATGGGTGTAAGAAAAAGAATTTCCGCCGACAAAATGAAGGAAGAACGTAAGTCCGTGGCCTTCGCCAAGCTTACCAACGTTCCTACTTCTCCCCGCAAGATGCGTCTTGTAGCCGATATGGTCCGCGGCAAAGAAGTGTTCCGCGCTCTGGGCATGCTCAAGTTCTCCAACAAGGAAGCTGCCGCCCGTCTGGAAAAACTTCTTCGTTCGGCTGTGGCTAACTGGGAACAGAAAAACGAGCGTAAAGCCGAATCAGGCGAGCTCTATATAAGCACTATATACGTTAATCCGGCTCCGATGCTGAAGCGTCTGCGCACAGCTCCACAGGGCCGCGGCTACCGTATCCGCAAGCGCTCCAACCACGTTACTATCGTAGTAGACACTATTGAAAACAACTAAAACCACGAGGATTAAATAAACTATGGGACAGAAAGTAAATCCTATCAGCAACCGCTTGGGCGT
>JAIDBM010000164.1 GCA_029056365.1 Muribaculaceae bacterium
CAATACTGCGTTCGGACGTTTTCTGAACGAAGACCGCATCAATAAGTTCTGTGACGACTGTATAAAATATCTCTGTGGCAAACTTGGTGTGCCCGCTCATGGAATTCTGTCGTTCGATCTCAAGGAGGACCGTAACGGCAATCTGAAAGTTACTGAGGTGAACATACGTCATATGGCTTATGCCGGAGTTATGGCTCATGTCGGTTTCGACCTGATTGAAGATACAATAAGAATAATGGAAGATGGCAATGCCGACCGTGTGGAGCGTGCGCCTTACTTCCACTATGACAAGCCGTATATATTCTTGCGGGATGTGGATGTCGAACCGATAATTCTCGAAGGCGAGAAGATTTTTGAAAACTGAGGTTTTTCGACCAAATAACCATAGAACTATAGATCTCTGGTTCTTTGGTTCTCTGGTCCAATTTTAAGACCATAGAACTATAGGACTATAGAGATTTCCCTCTTGTTCTATAGTTCTTTGGTCTTTTTTTTGAGACTACAGGACTATAGATCTCTGGTTCTCTGGTCCAATTTAAGACCATAGAACCATAGGACTATAGAGATTTCCCTCTTGTTCTATAGTTCTCTGGTCTTTTTTTGAGACTACAGGACTATAGATCTTTGGTTCTCTGGTCCAATTTTAAGACCATAGAACTATAGTCTAAAAATTGTGTATGGGTGTGTGTTTATTACCCTGGTTCTTAGGACCGTGCAAGTCGTCGGCGGGGTCGCCGACGTTACTCATTTTTCCGGGCTAAAGAACGAGAGAAAGACTATAGAACCATAGTGTTATAGATCTCTGGTACTCTGGTCAATTTTAAGGCCATAGAACTATAGTCTAAAAAAAGTGCATGGGTGTGTATCTATTACCCTGGTTCTTAGAACCGTGCAAGTCGTCGGCGGGGTCGCCGACGTTACTCATTTTTCGGGACTAAAGAACGAGAGAAAATCTATAGAACTATAGATCTTTGGTTCTCTGGTACTCTGGTCTTTTTTTGAGACTATAGGACTATAGATTTCAGGTTCATCGATTTTGCAGAGGTTGTGTCATGAAATGGCGCAACCTCTTCGTATGTATGGGTACCCGGTTGCGTATGTTTGACAGATTGAGTAAATTTGCATATGAGCATTACGACTATGAAAGGCAATATCTATCCGGACGGTATCGGCGATGAGGTGTTCTCGGTGAATCTGAGAGCATATATGAAGCCGCCGAAGACTTATGATATGTTGATTAGGAATCATTTCGAGGCTGAGGCTGGTACGACTAAGGAGTATGAAGGCAGGGAGCTGTTCGAACTGATTCAGAATGCCGATGACGCCGGCGCGGATACGCTTGTTATTTCTCTGAAGGATAATGTGCTGACCGTTGCGAATAATGGCGGCAGACCGTTTACTACCGATGGTTATGGATCGATTATGCGCGACAAGCAGAGCACAAAGGATGATGAGAAGTATATCGGATGCAAGGGCCTCGGATTCAGAGCGGTGCTTAACTGGGCTTCTTCAATAGCGGTGAGAAGTCTTGCGTGCCCGGGTGCCGATTTCGGCTATGAGTGCGTTTTTTCGCAGGATATCGCGCTAAGAAAGTACGAGGAGATTAGACTGAGCTGGGGAACAATTCCTGACGAGGTGGACGAGATTCTTGCAAGAGTCGCCCGGAAGTTCTCGCGTCCGGCTCCTATTGCAATTCTTGCCATACCGGAGGTGGGTGAATGGAATCCGTCTGCCGGAGTGACTACCGAGATTGAGCTTGTGGTAAAGAACGATTATGTCGGGAAGGTAAGAAATAGTCTGCGTGATCTGATTGACTCTGAATTCATTTTGTTTCTGCATTCTCTGAAGTCAATACGCATTGAGGTGGACGGAGAGGTAAGCGAAATGGTGCTGGAAAAGCGAAACGAGCATGAGTATGATATCTGCCTCACCTCTCCGGCAGGCGGCAGGGCATGCAGAAGGTGGGTGGTTGAAAAAATTGAAGACGGCAGGATTTCGGTGGCGGCGGCGAGAATGCTTGCTTCGCCGGACGGATGTCGCACGCGGCGGGAATATTTTTTCCATTCTTTTTTTCCAACAAAAATCCGCCTGGGCTACGGCTGTCTGTTTCATGCTACAGTGGAACTGGACAATAGCCGGAACCATATTCTGTCGACTCCGCAGCGTGTATTCGAGCTACTGGGTAAGGCGGTGCGGCAGCTTGTGGAACGATTCAAGAAATTGAATCAGCGCATCCTCACATGGGATGCGTATGATATACTTTACTGTCCGTACGGCAGGAGAGGACTTGATGCCTCTCTTTACGGCTTCGCTGACATGCTGGACAGGATGAGGGAACAGCTGATGGTGGTGCCTGCATTTACCGGACGCTACGAATATGCCGCAGATGCATTTGTGGTGTCTGAGGCGTTTTCGAAGTTTGTGGCCGGTCTTGGAAATGATGCTTTGGAGCTGTCGGACACGGTTCTTCCCGGTTTTTCAACGGTCGGGATGGAAATGAGTTCCTGCAGCCGCTTGCAATCGGTTATAAACGCTTATGCCGGGAATAGTATCGATGCCGGGCGTCGGGCGGAGCTGATAGCGATTCTGGCCCGTGATGTCAGCTGTTTTGAAAGTGTGAAGTTCAATCTGCTTACCGACAACAATGGAGTTGCGCTGAAAACAAGGGGATATCTGATGGCCGGACGAAAGGATTCTCTCCCGGGCATACTTAAACTGGAAATTGTTGATTATGCTTTGAGCGATATGCTGCTTGAGAAGCTCAAGCCGGAATATGACAGAGAAGACCCGTCGGAAAAGGTGCCCGAGCGCAGGCTTGCGAGATATCTCACAAAAACGGTGGATGTCGGATATACCGATTTCAACGAAATTAAAGCAAATCTTGTTTCGGCATCGAAGTCGTCGCGGAGTATTGACGATGAGATAGAGTTTGTAAAGTATTTATTTCAACAATATACCGATTGCCGGAAGAATAACAAAATGTTTTTTGCGCCCGACCAGATGGTATGGCTGCTGGACAAGGAGGGAAAACCCCGTCAGGCCTGTAACCTCATTATAGGGCAGACGGCGGGCGCATGGGCACCCCTTGTGACTGACTGGACGGTATATCTTGCCGATGGAGATGCCGACGAGGTGTATTCGTTCCTTACCGATGGTCTCGGCATGGCTGTAAAGATTCCCATGATTATGAAGGACTGGGGAGATATGACCGATTATATCGCCTATTCTCTGGGTAGTGATTATATAGGGTGCTGCAGGCGGGAGCAGGTAAAGAATCATAAGGAGGCCGCTTCGAGAATGGCACTTGTTGCTGATGATAAATTCATAGATGAGATTTCTGACGATAGTCTGATTGATTTTCTGATAGAGGATAAGCGGGCATACGGGGCCGTTGTGCCTTCGGGTGGTTTCCGGCTGTACTGGTTTTACCGCTCCATAGGGTCGAGTGATGTGGCTTTCTCTCCGGCGGCATATTGTCTGAAAGGCCGGCTCGGTGGCCTGGGTGGATTTCTGATTCAGACTGGTGAATGGCTGGGCGAGAGTATCTGCGATCTGCGAAGACTCAAGTCGCCGGAAGCGGTGGAGAAGTTCAAGGACCTCGCACGACTGTATGGTGCCAGAGAGAGTGTGAAAGAGATTCCCACCGATATGATATACAGCATGATAGAGCGGGTGGAATTGAACGGACACAAGGAACGTTACCAGCAGTTCAAGGATATTCTCGCCGACAGAATGGAGTCGGGTGAGAGTCTTGTTCCCCCGGTCGGCATGAAGTTGTGGTGTAGAAAGGGCGATAGCCTTGAAAAAGTAAAAGCCGGTGAATGCTATTATTGCAACGACCGGGCGCCTGAGGCCGTTATGGCCCGTATTCATGTGTTCGACATAGGCAATCGCGAGGGAGAGGATGTGGTGTCGAAAGTCTTCGGGGTGAGGAAATTCAATGATATTACTATTGTTGTCGACAGCGGAAATACAGTTGTTCACAAAGGAATGACTGAAAGTATAAACCGACTTGTGTACTGTCGCCGTAAGGCCATAATGCTTGAGCGTTGTGCAGGCATCCGGTTGTCGGCTTCCCGGCAGTCACAGTTGCAGGCTCAGTGGAGTGTGCTTTCGCGCCTTGACCTGTCGGTGTGTTCCGAGCTTGTTTATCATGCCGATCCTGGTGGAGCGCAGATGGCGTTCAACCATTGTCTTGGAACCAATGAGTTTGTGTCCGACAGTGACGGACGGTTCTGGCTCAGACTTGATAATTGCAATATAGAGCGGAATTGTGATGCCGTTGAGAGTGTGGCTCTGATATTGTGCAATCTGTTCAGAATTGACGGACGTAAATGGGTGAATAAGTTTTATTTCATTCTGAAATCGGATGTAGAGGACCTTGAATTCAGAATCGCCAATGATTACTCCGAATCGTATATCCGGGAAATAGAACATGTGATGAGCGGTGAGGCGATCGAGCCTGCGGTGGTGCCGGAGCCTCGGATTCGCTTTGACGATCTGCCCTCTGATGTGGTGTACCGTATCCAGTGTCTGTATGTGAATCGGTGGCACGGGGAATGTAGTGCCAATATGGCGGAGCAGCCAAGCTATTTTTCTGAAATAGAGTCGGTGGAAGCTGCTGCGAAAAGAGACTGCGAGATGTTTTTTAATTCTTTGCCGGTCGATTCCATGACTGTTTCCGAAATAGGACAGGCGATGATGGCTCATTTCGGAGACGGAGAGGAACTTCCGATGACTCGTCCGAAGGTGTGTGATGACTACATGCCATGGATAAAGCGCAATTTCGTCAGCACATTCGAGGTGCAGCAATATCCGCGAATCCATTCACTCACATTCTTCCCCGGCAATATGGATGAGATAGAGCGTATGTGGGAAGAAGAGAATAGCAGGCCTTGCGGTGCGGAAGGAGACGATGAGGCTGAGCGCGGCAAAAGTGTTGATGTGTTCGAACTTATATCAGACGGGGTGCTTGAAAAGCTGGATGAATCGGATGGAAGTAAGTCGGAGGTGCGTTCGGGGAATAATCCACACAGACGGCAGCGGAAGGCAGGTGGAACACGCACTGCGGTGGAGGCCGAGAAAATGGTGTTTGATTCTCTTTCAAAGAAAGGTTTTTCGGTAATCAAGCGTTCGAGTGCTCTCGACGCCAACACTCGCGATGTATACCATTACGACATGGAATATACCGACAATGCCGGGCGCACGCACTATGTGGAGGTAAAGAGTACGTCCGATGGTGTGCTACATTTTTCGGAGCATGAGTATGGCTTTGCCCGTAGGCACAAGGAGTCATACGACTTGTATGTGGTTTATAACAACGCCATTTATGTGTTTCTCAAGGCTTTTGGCGAGCTTGAGTCGAAGGCTACCGCTGAGAGTTATAAAATCAGGATTCTGGGTTAGCGATGGTTCGGCAAGGAGATAAACAAAATTCTTGAATGATTTGTTTCTAATATTGGAAACTTTTATTAATTTTGCGAACGATATGAC
>JAIDBM010000165.1 GCA_029056365.1 Muribaculaceae bacterium
ATCGATAAGAGTATTGAAGACATTGTCGTATTCGTTTTCAATATCTTTGCGCCGTTGTGCATGAGCCTCGGCCTCCATCTCCATCGCAATTTTTGCAGCTTCTGCTTGAAGTCGTCGCGCACGGTCAAACTCGTGCTGTTGGATTGCTTTGCGCATCTCCATTTGCTTTGCAGCAAGTGCCTCTTTTTGTTTATTATCCTGCCACGCCTTCAATTGTTGAAGCCCCATTGACGCAGCCATTAAAGGGAAACAGAACATGGCATTTTATTGTTTAAGAGGTTTCATAATTGTAGATAATGCTGCAGATGCTTCGTGGGCAAGTAGAGCAATGCTCTGTTGTGCGTCATCGTCTTTGGGCCTTTGTGCCAATAGCGATGTGAGATTGCTTTTGTATTCGTTTAAGACAAAACGGGTAATGTCTGCACATTCTGGAGATATAAACCCTATGCGTAGCCACTCATTATTTTTGATAAGAGTTGGCAAGGTAGGAGGTAAGCCGTGTGTCATAAGCATATATGAATCACGCGCACAGCCAGTAATCATTGTTGTGGCATAGACTAACTGGTTGCTGAGCCTCTTTTGATGCTCTGGGTCACGAAGAAGTTTATGGTCGAAATCCATTGAAAACAATGGTCGTATATATGGATGTCTTTCAGAATTACTATCCCAAATAGCAGCAGACAAGTAAATCTTTTTGTCAGCTGCAATATATCTTGGTGATATTACTAAGGTTGGTACATCACGCATAATAACATTGAGGTTTAAAAGCGACCCATTTCCCGACGCAGGTTTATAAGCCCACTTTATATATTTGACTGCCCCCAGTTGCTCAACCATCATTTCAATGCTATCATTGACTTTGTCTTTGTCAATATCCGAATGAGGGAGAAGCATTATGACATTTAATTTTGCGATTCCTCCCTCAGCTTCTATTTGTACAGATTCGTCCGCGAGGTCGGAAAGCGTTTTAAGCATATCCGGTTTTATAGGGCAGTCTTCTTTTAGGAACTTTACTAACTGTGGCCTCTTTTGAGTAAGTTCCATACGATCTTTTGCCTCAATAGCCTTATATTGGCGAGCAACTTTCATCTTAGCTCGTGTAAGTGCAAGTTTCTTTGCCTCCATTTCATCAGAGAATTCCTCTTTTGCACGTATAAGCTCTTTTTCAAAGTTTTCTTTTTCTAATTGTTGCGCCTCATTGTCTTTCCGCTTGCCAATACCTAATATATATTGGAGCGCAGAGTTTGCTATTGTATAAGTGCCGAATCCTACGACACCTGATTTTTCATCACTCATAATCTGAAATGTCGTTATCGTTTGAAGATTCAAATGAAGTGCCATCGTCTTCAAACATATTATCTATAATCTCATCAGCATAACTTTCCTCATGCGAATAGTTATTATCAACAGCACAGGTAGCTATGTAGTCGAAATCTTCTGACTCGGAGAGCTCAGAAGAATATTCCAAGTCAAGCTCAATAAAACTATCATCTGGAATAATAGGCAATTCAAAATCTTCAATAAATAGTTCTTCCGAAAGGTCCAGATCAATATCACTTTCATAATTAGCGTCTGCAAGTTTGCTAAGATATGAATTCTCTTGAATTGCAGACTCAACGTCAACCTTTTCTGATGAAGAAAGATTACCCTCCAAATACGCGCCGAGCATTTCTTCAGAAACGGAATTACCTTCGATACGGTCGAACTTACTCATCAGTTCTTTATCAATCATATCAGGCCCTCCTTTCTTAATACTTCACAATACTGAGCCTTGGCACGTTTGTGGCAGTTATAGTAGTTTGCCATTGACATTTCCAGCAGTAATGCAGTTTCTTCGTTTGTCTTTTCATCAACATAACGATACTCAATCAACTTGCGGTAGCGTTGATTGGGCATCATAGAGAGTGTTTTCTGCACGTCTTCCATATTGAGCTTTCGGGTGTTTGAAAAAAATGATTCGTCACAGGTGTCATTTCTATCATTAGCTGCATCATTATTTTCATCTACCGGGAAACGTTTGGTGAATAACTGATGGCAATAGTTCTCCGTTACAATCTTAAGCCACATAGTCATGGTGCAGCGAAAACTGAAGTTCTGCAACTTCGATTGACGGGTCTCACGATGTGGCATTAGGATATATACATAAATCTCGTTAATCAATTCAGTAACATTATTACAATCAGTGTAATACTTGTCATAAATCGATTTGAACAGGGGATAACACTTTCTATACAGATACTCCTTCGTAATGAAGGTGTCCCTGTGTAGTATCGCCTGAGCGATTTCCTGGTCTGTATAGCGGTCGATTTCCATTGCAATATTGGGCCAGTGCCGTTGTATGGCAATGCTCTCTTTTATAGAGATTGTGATTAAATGTAAACTATTAAAATACAGCGTAATACGTGCATTGTAAATGTTATTTTGCTAAACGAACGTGTTGCATATTCATTCCAATAAGGTAAAAATATAGCCAAACATAAGTTCAAAATATATTTTATTTTGCTTTTTCAGTTTATATATTGCTAATTTGAGAAATTATTCATAACTTTGCGATTGGCTAAGTATCTCTATAAAAGAGATATGGATATTTGCTAAACAAAAAAATTCCAGAATCGGATCATAATCTGTGCAAACAAGAGTATATTGCAGGGTGTTAAATCATAAACTACAATTATGAAACCGAACAGCAAGCATTGGATATGGATTCTTCTGGGAACTGTGGCTCTTGTTGCCGCAGTGATAATATATATGGTATTCCCACTTCACCAGAATGATATTAACGAGAAAGCTGTGGCAGCACAGGCAGCATCGTATTACGATGCCGTTGTAGGGCAGGAGACCGACAGTGTGAATGCCCAGGAAGCCCAGCGGATTGTGGAAGGTGACTGACGGTATTGTCGAACCGGCTCTAAGCGATTGACAGGGAGATTCTTTTGATGAATGAAAAAAAAATCTTAAATTTGCAAAGGAATCCAACAATACCGATATAGATAATGAAAGTAATTGCAGAAAGCAGCAGCACACGTACCGAATGGTCGCTCGTAGATGGCGACAGAATCGTAGAGCATGCTTTTACAACTGGCTTAAACCCTTATTTCCAGTCGCGCCGCGAAATATCACATAGTATACGGCTGGAATTGCCTGAGGCTTTTTTCCGCCGCCGCTGGGATCATGTGTTTTTCTATGGCGCAGGATGTGCCAATAAGGAAAAATGTAAGGTATTGGAATCATCGCTTGTGGCCCAGTTCAAGACTCCGGTCACTGTTATGAGCGACCTTCTCGGTGCAGCCCGCGGATTGCTTGTACGCGAACCCGGACTCGCCTGCATTATTGGCACCGGGTCGAATTCGTGTCTGTACGATGGTGAAGAGGTTGTAAGAAATGTGAGTCCGCTTGGTTTTATATTGGGCGACGAAGGCTCAGGAGCTTATATGGGCAAGATTTTTGTGGCTGATGTACTGAAAGGTCTTGCGCCGTCGGAACTTACCGAAGCATTCTACGAACACTTCAATGTAAGCCATAATCTGCTGATGGACGATGTGTACACTAATTCGCTTCCGAACAGGGCTTTGGCCAGGTATGCTTCATTTCTTACCGGACATGTCGATGAGCCCTACGTTCACGATCTTGTATATGATGCGTTCATGCTGTTTTTCAAACGCAATATCATAGCGTACGACTATAGGTCGTATCCGATTAATTTTGTAGGGTCGGTTGCGGTGAATTTCCGCGATATTCTTCTGAAGGCACTTGGCGATTTCGGGGCCGCTGTCGGAAAGATTACCCGTTACTCTATGCCCGGACTGATTGAATATCATAAAAACGACTGACACACACATAGATAGAGCCGGCCCGCTTGCGGACCGGCTCTTAAGTTCACTGTTCCGTGTTATCGGATTATCTTTTTGGTACTGTCGCCGGCTTTCACCACATACACTCCATGGCTGAGCGACGAGAGAGAGAATTCGCGCTCGTGAGCCGACATCACGCAGTTGCCTGCGGCATCGTATACCATTGCGAAATCGGCATTGTCGAGAGTGATGCTGCACGATTCGCGGTTGTACGATATGGTGGTCTTAGACTTGTGCGATATATTGTCCACACCCGAAGTCACGGCTTTTACCATCAGTTTGTCGAGACAGAAATAGGTCGGGGTATTGTCGCCGTAGGCTCCTGAATCGGTGCTCTTGGCGGAGAACCAGATGGTGTTCACGCTTCCGAGTCCGGAAAGGTCGACGTATTTCCAGCCGCGAGTGGCGGTGAGGTCGCCGTTTTCGAACGAGGCGAGCTTTACGTCGATTGTGGATTCTTCGTCTTTTGAGTTTATGCCGTGTATGGTTATGGTGTATGAATCGCCGTTTGTAAAGGCGCGTGCAAAGCTGTCGCCGTCGGTAACGGAGTAATAGGTGTAACTGTTGAGGCTCAGATACACGCCCACGGCTTCATGGTCCATGCCGTCGGACATTATTATTTCGGCCGGATGCTGGGCGAAGAACGAGTTCGCGTAGGCTACCAGATATGGAACCTCGGCCGATACTGCGGGGGCTCCGAACTGGTCGGTTTTTACAGTTCCGTCTTCGTTCAGCACAATGCCTCCTTTTGCCATGGCGCTGAACTGGTGTTCGATATAATTGGTCTGAGGCGAGTTGTCGCTGCTGTTCGAGGCTGTGAAACCCCACCAGGTTGCGTAGTCCGACATCGAGTTGTGCAGAATGCAGAACAACTGGCTGTCGATGGTTATGGCGTCGTCGTCGAAAGTGCCGTTCCATGCTCCGGTTTCGGCGTTGAATTCAAGCGGTGTTTCGGCTTTGGTGAGATCTAATGTGATGATGCTGTTGTTGGCAGAAGCGCAGAGGGCGCATCCGAGACTGGCAATAAAGAATACTTTTTTCATTTTGCAGTGGTTGAGGTTATATAAAAACAAAATCCCGGTTGAGCTGCCTGCATACACTCATTCGGGATTCGGATACAACCTTGCCTGGCCATCTGCGGCACCACCGGTGATGCCGTAGCGGCTGTGCACGGCTCACTCAACTCCCGAAGTGCCTGCAATGCAGCGAAACGGCAGGTCTTCTGACTTATCCTGATCAGCCGCGCCTTCCCGGCCATGAGGCCAGTGACGTGTTGCGGTTGATTTTGCTGTACGAGTGCGCACATCGTACGGCTGGAATTACAGCAGCGGGTACTGTCGGGGTTTCTCACCCCGTTCCCTTTTAATGCCCGGACCCGAAGGCCGTGGGGCAACCATTTCGGCGGCAAAATTACTAAATTTTTTTAATGTCTGCAAAATTCGTGCGTAATCTTTCGTACGTGGTTTCGCGACCGTTGTGTCACTACCGGTATACTTGCCTTTATTACAGACGGAAGCAGCCGGTTACGGCCTTGCGGATTTCTTCGGCTTCTGCTGTATTACCACGAAGTATGTCGAGAATGGTGGCGATATATTGGTCTTTGCCCGACAGACCGCACAGTCCGGCAACGTTGCTGGTCGGTATCATCGATTTCTGATTGTACACCCGGAGTACGCTTCGGTAGTCGTTGTCGGAAATGTATCTGTGGAATTCCTTACAGAAATTGTCGTACAGTCCGCGCGGATTTATCTCGCGTTTAAGTGCGTCCATATGAGCTTCAAGCTGGCTTATGTTTGAAAACCGGCCGTCGATACGATACTCTACTGTCTGCTTCACGCGGTGGCGCGTGTGTTGCAGAGCCTGGCGGTGGATATCGTTTTTGAATTGCTGCATTATGCTATGCCTGACCTTGCCGAATACTTTGTCGGGATTACGCCTGCAGTGACGTGCAACCGTGCGGACTATTTCTTCAAGCATGAGTATGTTTTCGATTTCGGCCACATCGGGCACCATTATGCGCTTGCGCCGCAGGTAGCTTACTTCATGTTCGTCGCGGCGGTCGCGGTCTACAATCCCCACGGCATCGTTGTGGTGCATGGCATTAAGGTCGTTGAAGGTACGGGTAGCCTCTATCACTTTGTTGCAGCTGCCAAGCGACTTTACGCTGTAGTCTTTGAAAATCAGCGGATATAGTTTCGAATCAATGCTGTGTATTCCATCGCCTTCGATGAACATTACCGGCTTGCGTGCTCCAATCAGAGCCTGGTACATGTCGTCGGTCAGGCCTGAGTCGGGCGGCAGCAGCACATAGTCCCATTTCTGCGACAGGGCATCGAAGTCTCTCACCCACACCACTTGTGCTCCTGCCCGGGTGGATGTGAATTCCAGATCGTGGGTGGTGTATACAAACCGGCAGTCGGGCCGGAGCAGTTCCAGACGGTTCCACAGCGACTGCATCATCGACGGATGAAGAAAAATCTCAGGCGAGTCGATGAATATTGTGCTTTCACCTGGTGCGTATAGTATGGCCCCGGCATAGAAGAGTACGGCCCGTTCGCCGTCGCTGAGACGGAGAGCCGAGTACGAATTCTGGTCAAGGCCACGGGTAAAGAGCACTTTTCCGCTCTCGATAAGCACATGACTTCCCGGAAAGACTTCCTGCCAGAGCGATATTACCCTGTCGAGTCGGGTGGGGCGCAGAATGGCTTTGTCGGGCTGTTCGGCCAGAGCTATCTTGTAGCTTATGAGATTCAGCATCTCATCGTGCATAAGCAGGCTCAGAATCCGTTCGAACTGCGAGCTTTCATCGGCTGTGCCCTGAGGCAGGCCCACCTGCTCGTACAGAGAGTCGACAGAGTTGGCTACTCCGTTGCGGCGTTTTCCGTACAGGGCCTCCAGCGCGGAAATCCGGAATGCTTTATCGCCGAGATCTTCAATCAGACGGTTTGCGAAACGTGATTTCCCGGCTCCGTTCGCGCCTATTATTACAATCTGTTTTGTGTCGCCACTGATGGTTTCACGGGTTTCATCGGTGCGCATCGGAAGAGAGAGAACTTCGGGCATGGTGTCAGTATGGGTAGAATGTGAGGTTGTCGAGCGGACCGCTGCCCGGTGCCGTAAATATTTCCATGTACGGGTATGTGCCTGTCTGGTTGTCGTATTCATCCCACCAGTTGAATGTCCACATCGAGTTCATCGAGTAATTGTAGTAGCTGAGATATACGCGGCCCAGGTCATAGTTCACGGTGTAGTTCCCTTCATATATTTCCATGCCGGGTATCACGAATCCGTTGATGTCGCACGGACTGATCTGGAAGTGCCCGTCGTAAAAGAAGTCGGCTACCCATATGTCGTTATATGATCCCGGACGTGCATAGGCCGAGAATGAACGGCCTGCAAACCAGCTGCCGGAGTTGTAATACGGTTCGTCGGTTTCGCAGCTCTGCAATGCCGGAGCCAGAACGGCTGCCACGACTGCGGGCCAGATGTGTTTTGAGCAGATGTGTTTCATATTTCGCAAATGTAGTGAATTAATGTTATATCAACAAATAAATCACGCCTTTTGTGCGCTATTCATAATCACGTCCATCATCACGCTATTCATCATCTTCTTCATCATCATCGAAATCGAAGTCGAAATCCCAGCCGTCGGATATGTCGGCTGTGAATTTGCTCAGTTCGCGTCCCTCGCGTTTCGTCGGGCGTCCGAGTCCTTTCCGGCGGTCGACGAATCCGGATATTTTCACCACTTCAAGCAGGTCGAGCTGGCTCTGCGGGGTGATGTTTTCCATATATTCAGGTACGAGTTTGGCTCCAAGGCGGTTCTCGGTAAGAGCAATAACCCGGAAGGAGTATGTTACCGGCGGTTTTCGCACATTTACCACATCGCCCACCTTTATGGTTCGCGAGGGTTTGATGGGCATCGAATTGTCGACACCCACGCTTACACGTCCTTTTTTGCAGGCCTCGGTGGCTATGGTGCGGGTCTTGAACACGCGCACGGCCCAGAGCCATTTGTCGATTCTTACTTCTGTTGGCATTGTCTTATTCCTTGTACGGCTACAATTTCGCCGCGGCTTAATTTGTCGTTCATATATCTGTAGCCCTCTTGCAGATGCGGGTTTACTTTCTCGCGGTGCCAGAGATGGCGCACCAGTCCGCTGCGGAAGAGTTTGAATGTCTTTACTCCATTGGCTTGCAGACGCATTTCCAAATCGGTATCCTCGCAGCCCCAGCCCTCGAAATAGAGGTCGTAGCCGTTCACTGCCAGCAGGTCGCTGCGCCAGAACGACAAGTTCGCGCCAAGCCCGGTGCCAGAGGTGTGATAGCGTCGCGACAGTCCGACTGTCAGCAGGCGGGGGAGTCGTATGGCTTTCTCGCGGTCTTTGAGCAGCGAGGGCGAAAGGGGCCAGTACCAGCGGCAGTAGCGGCGTCGGCTGCGTATCCGCTCGGTGGCCGTGGGGTTCAGCCTCAGACGCGAGCCTTTGATATAATGTCCGGGCAGGGCGGTGGCGCAGTGGTCGGCAATAAAATGGCGCGAGAGGATTACATCGCCGTCAATCTGGATGATATAGTCGCAGGAGCTGCGGGCTATACATTTGTTGCGCATCAGAGCAAGCCGGAAGCCCTCGTCGGGTTGCCACAGATGCACTACCGGCACCGGACTGCGCCTGGCGAAGTCTTCAATCAGCCGGGCGGTGTCATCTGTGGAGCCGTCGTCGCCTATTATGATTTCGTCTGGCATACGTGTCTGGCGTAGTATCGAGTCGAGGCATACGGCCAGGGTCGGCACGCTGTTGTAGGTGGATACGATAAGGCTGACAGTCATTTGTTGTTGAATTTACACATTGCGTTGCCTATGCCGGCGAGAACAAATTCCTTGAGCGCATCGATTGCATGTTCTATGCGTACCGGCAGTTGCTGGCGCTGGTCGAGAGTGAAGTTCCCGAGCACATAGTCAACCTGGCAGCCCTTTGCAAAATCGTTGCCGATTCCGAACCGCAGTCGCGCATATGCCTGGGTTCCGAGCATCTGGGCTATGTTCTTCAGGCCGTTGTGGCCGGCATCGCTGCCTGACGGTTTGAGGCGTATGGCTCCGAATGGCAGGGCTATGTCGTCGACCAATACCAGTATGTGGTCGGCCTGTATGCCTTCTTTCTCTTTCCAATAGCGTACTGCGTTTCCGCTAAGGTTCATATAGGTGGATGGCTTGAGCAATATGAGCTGCTTGTTTTTCAGCCGCATGCGTGCTATGTCGCCATAGCGTTCGGTGCTAAAAGAAATATTGGATGCCTCGGCTAAGGCATCCAATATCATGAACCCGATGTTGTGTCGGGTGTTGCGGTATTCGTCACCGATATTGCCCAACCCCACAATGAGATATTTCATAAGTGGCTGAGTGTGGAATAGGTGATTACTTGCCGGCTGCTGCGGCTGCTGCGGCACCACGTGCGGCACGTGTGAGCTGTACGGCGCAGACAACGGCGTTCTTGGCGTTTACAAGTTCCAGCTTGTCGAAGCTGAGTTCTCCAACCTGAAGTGTCTTGCCAAGGCCGAGATTGTCGACATTGATAACCAGACGTTCGGGAACATCGGTATAGATGGCTTTTACCTTGAGTTTCTTCATCGACAGCGCGAGCTTACCACCGGCTTTAACACCTTCGGCGTGGCCTACGAGCTTCACGGGCACTTCGATTACAACGGGTTTCTGTTCGCTTACTTCAAGGAAGTCGAGGTGAAGGATGGCATCCTTTACCGGGTGGAACTGGATGTCCTTGAGCACTGCCATACGCTTCTGGCCGTTGAAGTCGAGTTCCACGGCGAAGATGTCGGGAGTGTAGATGAGCTTGCGTACGTCCTCGTTGCTTACAATGAGGTCGGTGGTGATAAGACCTTTGCCGTTGCCGATTTCAACAAGCTTTTCGCCTGCCTTGAGTTCGCCTTTGAAGGGAAGGTCGATTACTTCGCCGCCGTTGAGCACTACGGGGATTTTACCGTCTTTGCGGAGAGCCTTTGTGGCTTTTTTGCCGAGATCGGTACGGGGCTCGGCTGCGAGTTGGAAAGTTTTCATTGCTTTTTCCTGTTTGTTAATGTGTTACTCAAAATTAAGTTTGCTCTTAATTTCCCATCACACGGGGGATTTATAAAGCGACTGCAAAGTTAGCGTTTTTTTTTCAGACTGCCAAAATATATCGGCCGCACGTTTGTTTTTTTGTGTGTTCCGGCTCTAATCTCAGAGAAAAAGCCCGCTGTCAGATTTTATTCTGTTTCTGACAGCGGACTTTCTGCAAGCTATGATTCGGATTATGATTTCGTGTCGGTTACTTGCTCATGTGCTCGTAGCGCAGAGTCATGGAGGGCTGGTCGCAAACCTCGGCGGGTCCGAAGTACTGTATGGGGCCGGGGTATACGTAGCATGTGTTGAGCGCCCAGTCGTCGCGCTGAGATGCGAATTTCTGGAAAGGTGCGCCGTCGAGGCGTACGAGCGCTTTCTGTATCACGGGCTTGAGTTCGCCGTTGCGGCGTTCCATGTTCATCATCATTGTGATGGGTATACCGCCTGCAATCCATTGAACGGAGGGTTTTACCAGATTGCGCACGCTCGACATATATCCGGTAACGCCTGCGTTGATGAGGCATGCGGCATTGAAGCCGAGTGCATAGCAGTAGTCGGCATCGAAGTTCGAGGGGTCGGCGCAACGTCCTTCGTATCCGAAGAAGTGGTGCAGAGCTGCGAATTTGCCGCAGTAGTTGCCTTCGGCTTTCATCTGGGCGAGGCGTTTGCCGGTCATTTCGCTGAGGAGTTTTTCGGTTTCAATCAGCGACACCTGTACGTTGCCGTGGGGGTCGCGGTCGAGGGTAAGCTGGCGGGCCACTCCCAGAGGCAGCGATTCATATGTGGCTGCATTTTCAGCCGAGAGCTGTTCGAGAACCCATGCACGCTGGGCATCGGCATCGCCGATGGCTGCGAATTCCTGCGCTTTTGCGGCGAGGAGGTCGTTGAGTTCGGCAATGAGTTTTTTTACAGCCGGTATGAATTCGATGAGGCCTTCCGGAATGAGCACTGTACCGAAGTTGTTGCCTTCGGCGGCGCGGCGGGCCACGGTGTCGGCGATGCTGTTTACAACATCCTGAAGGGTGAGGTTCTTTTCTTCTACTTCTTCAGAAATGATGCATACGTTGGGCTGGGTCTGCAGTGCGCACTCCAGGGCGATGTGGCTGGCTGAACGGCCCATGAGCTTGATGAAGTGCCAGTATTTCTTGGCGGAGTTGCAGTCGCGCTGTATGTTTCCGATTACTTCGGAATATACTTTGGTTGCGGTGTCGAAGCCGAACGAGGTTTCAATCTGGTCGTTCTTCAGGTCGCCGTCGATTGTCTTGGGGCATCCGATAACCTGTACGCCGGCATTGATTTTCTTGTAGTATTCGGCAAGTACGGCCGCGTTTGTGTTGGAGTCGTCGCCGCCTACTATTACAAGGGCTTTTATATCGAGTTCCTTGAGAATTTCAAGGCCTTTGTCGAACTGGTCTTCTTTTTCGAGTTTGGTTCGGCCGGAACCTATTATGTCGAAACCGCCGGTGTTGCGGTATTCATCGATAATGGGGGCGGTAAGTTCGATGTATTTGTGGTCTACGAA
>JAIDBM010000166.1 GCA_029056365.1 Muribaculaceae bacterium
CTCGAAAAACTCACCAGGGCTAATCTGCGCTTCGTGGTGTCGGTGGCAAAGCAGTACCAGAACCAGGGTCTTGCGCTCCCCGACCTTATAAACGAAGGTAATCTCGGTCTGATAAAGGCCGCCCGCAAATTTGATGAAACACGCGGTTTTAAATTTATCTCTTATGCCGTATGGTGGATTCGCCAGTCGATTCTGCAGGCACTTGCCGAACAGTCGCGTATTGTGCGTCTGCCCTTGAACCAGGTTGGTTCGCTCAACAAAATCGGCAAGGCTCTGTCAAAATTCGAGCAAGAGAACGAACGTCGTCCGTCGGCCGAGGAACTCGCCGAGTCGCTTGGAGTGCCGGAAGACAAAATCGCCGACACACTTAAGGTTTCGGGACGTCACATCTCGGTGGACGCTCCGTTTGTCGAAGGCGAGGACAACAGTCTGCTCGATGTGCTTACCAACGATGACTCGCCTATGGCCGATGCCTCGCTCAATCAGGAATCGCTGTCGAACGAAGTCGATCGTGCGTTGCGTCAGCTGCATGAACGCGAGCGTGAGATTCTCAAGATGTTCTTCGGCATCGGTTGTCAGGAGATGACTCTTGAGGAAATCGGAGCCAAATTCGATCTCACACGTGAGCGTGTGCGTCAGATCAAGGAGAAGGCTATCCGACGTCTCAAAGGTCAGCGTAGCCGACTGCTGAAGAGCTATCTCGGTTCTTGATCCACCTGCTGCACCAGACATTTACACCGGGGGCCGCACGACTTGTTTCGTGCGGCCCCCGGTGTGTTTCTTATTGCGCCCGGACAGAAGCGGAATATCCTCGGCAGGAAGTTCCATGCCGATGAATCAGAAGTTGATTCCTAATTTTATAGTGGCCATGTGTATGTCGTCGTGGCGGAATTCGGCGTCGGGTTTGTCGGGACGCTGAATCAGTGTGTATCCCACGGTCATATACGATGAGAATTTCGCCGTGCGGGCGAAATTTATGCCAAGACCGCCGAATGCGTATGCACCGGTGGAATGCTCGTTGTTCTCAAGATAATTGAATGCGGCTCCGCCTTTGAGACACAGGAACAGAAGCTGAGGCTTTGACGAGAAATCGCTTTGGAATTCACAGTATACGGGAAATGTACGGCAGGGATTCGAAACCATGATGTCGGCCCCGGCTCCGATGCCGGCCATTTTCAGCCAGCGGTATTTCAGTCCGAAAGAGATATTGAAATCGACCGTCGACATGTCGTTGCCGCTCATGTCTACCGAGCCGCCCATTTCGGCTCCCCAGGTGAAACCGGCCTTGCGTGTATCGGAGAAAGTCGGTGAGGCTGCGGTGATGTATAGTGCGGATACCGATGCAATCAGTATGATGAGTAAACGTTTCATTGCGCGATACCGTCGGATGTTAGTTCAAGACAGCTCCATGTGTCGCCTTCCCGATTTACGTAACGTGCTGTTTCGCGCAGGCCTAAAGGTGCGGCGGCTTCATTTATCACAGGGATGTCGTGTTCGTAGAAGCCGCTCAGAAGCATTGTGCCGCCTTTACGGAGCCGGGAAGCATATGCAGCGATGTCGGCTGTGATTACATTGCGGTTGATATTAGCCACAAACACATCGGCCGGTTCGGTTTCGGCGAGTGCGGAGGCATCGCCGTTTATCAGACGAATGTTTTCCTGATGGTTCAGAGCGATATTGTCGATGGCGTTTTCGTATGCGAAACTGTCTATTTCAATGCCGGTTACAGGACTTGCGCCGCGCATGGAGGCGAGAATGGCCAGAATTCCGGTGCCGGTACCCATGTCGATGAGGCTTTTGCCTGCAAGGTCCATTTCGAGCAGACGTGTAAGGATAAGTGTGGTTGTGGCGTGATGCCCTGTGCCGAATGCCATACGCGGGTCAATGACTATGTCGTATTCAGCTTCCGGAATATCGGTGTGGAATGAACTGTGAACCACACAACGCCCTGCTATTACAATGGGCTGAAAGTAGTTGCGTTCCCATTCCTGATTCCAGTCGCGGCCCTCTACAAGCTTATGGCTTGTTCCCGTTACTTTGGCAAGCGGGAAATCGGCCAGCAGGCGGTTTACAGCCTCGCTTGAGAACAGGGCGGCCGGAACATAAGCGGTAAGTCCGTTTTCATCGGGAACAAAGCTTTCATAAGACTCGTCGGCCAGCAGACCGGCCAGCAGGTCGGTGGCGTCTTCGGTTGAATCAGCGAGATCGATTCGCAGTTCGTAGTAATCGTTCATAATGTGGTTAATTTGCCACAAAATTAACAAAAAAAAACGATACTGCGTCTATTTCTTTGAAAAAAGCGGTTTAATCCGGCGGTAGAGACGCACTGCAAGTATGCCGTAGTCGATAAAGCTTACGGCTGTGGCAAGGGAGCGCAGATTGCGCATCGATACCAGCGGGTTCTCTTTCTTTACAGTCTGTGCGGTCTCCGCTAAACGGGTTTTCTGGGCCTCGATGCGGGCATCGGTCAGGACACGCCGACAGACAAGCTCGTTAAAGTCGTATCCTTGCCAGCTTTGTTTGTTTCTGTTCTCTTTCATGATTCGGGTTTGGGGGCTAACAGACGCGATATATAGCGGCATATAGGATTAAGTATAAGCTGGCGCTTGAAAATAACCAGAACCAGCACCAGCAGAATATAGAACAGCGACACCCACAGGTAGGCGAGATGTTCGGCTATTGTAGTGGCGAGCAGGTGGCCGATTCCGATGCTTATGAAGAACAGGGCCATTGAACCAAGAATAATCAGCAGTGCTCCGTATACTACAGTAGTGCCCAGCAGGGTGAGCTTCTCTACGGTGGTAAGTCTGGCGCTCTCTATATGCAGCATGGCGAATCGGCGCATGGTGGCATAGATGCTTTTGAATGATTCGGTTGAAGAACGTTGGCTCATAACTGTTGATGTGATGAAAATACCGGGCCACGTGCCTGTCGCTGTGGCAAGCATTCGTGGCCCGGAGCAGTTGGTTCGTTTATTTTTTCTCTTCGATTTCGGTGGCGATCATGTCTACAAACTCATCGAGCTGGGTAGACGGAAGAATGCCCTTCTTACGAAGGAGAGTCTTGATTCTGAAGCGCAGGTCCTCGCCGCTTTCGGGAGTGAGAAGCGCGGCAAGCACGGCGCCTGCGAGCGCACCTCCGAGGAATGTTATCAGCCCTTTCATTTTGTGGCTTCCTTGATGTCGGCCTCGAGCTGGTCGGCGAGTTGTTCAATCTTGCTTTTCTTCAGACGCGGGCAACGGTCCTTGATGAAGTCGGTGATGTCATCGCGGGTCTTGCTGCCCGACTGCGGAGCGAGAAGAAGTGCGGCTGCTGCGCCGACAAGTGCGCCACCGAGGGCTGCTGCTACTAAATTCAGGGTTTTCATACTGTGTTTGTATTTTGTTGTTAGTGATGTTGTTTTGTAATGTTGAATTTATAACATCGCACAGTACTGAATGGTTCACTGCCTTGGGCGCGAAATGTCGGAACTTGGCTTAGTCGTTGAGCGGCACTGCATAGTAGGCCTGACGGCCATCGGGGTATATGCCTGAAATGAACATTACCTTGTCGCGGCTGTCGCTCTGGCGTATCGCTTTATAGAGTTTGCCTACGGTTTCAGCCGAGTCGATGCGCTGGCCGTTGATCATGAGTATTATGAAGTTTTTCTTCATGCCGGCATCGGCGAACCGTCCGTCGGGGTCGACTGATTTTACAGTCACGCCGTGCGAGATGCCAAGGCTTTTGAGCAGGGCTTCATCGGTATCGGCCATTTCGGCTCCGAGCGATTCGGGAGTGTCCGGACGGGTTACGGCTGTGTTGCCTTGATTGTTACGCAGAGTTACTTCTGCAACCATACGTTTTCCATTGCGTACGAATGTTACCACAACTTTCTGGCCCGGGCTGAAATTGGTGATGGCTTCCTGCAGCTGGGCGGTCGACAGGGTGGGGAAGCGGTCGAGCGCGATTACGATGTCGCCCGGCTGAATACCTGCTTCGGCTGCGGCGGAACGCTCCTGCACGCTTTCAACATATATACCGGAGTTGACTCCATCGAGTTTCTTCTCCTTTACAAGCTCGGGAGTCACCTCCATAAACAGAATGCCGAGATATGCACGCTGTACGGCGCCGAACTGCTTGAGGTCGTCGACCACTTTTTTTACAATCGATGTAGGGATTGCGAATGAGCATCCGGCATAGTTGCCGGTTGATGAATATATGGCCGCGTTTATGCCTACCAGTTCGCCGTTGAGATTTACCAGCGCGCCTCCCGAGTTGCCTGAGTTGACTGCCGCATCGGTCTGGATATACGACTCGATGCCGCGTGCCCCCTGGCCGAACTGAGCCGAGATGTTTCGTGCCTTGGCGCTGACAATGCCTGCGGTAACAGTGCTTGTGAAGCCGAACGGATTGCCTACCGCGAGTACCCATTCGCCCACAAGAAGGTTCTCGGAGTCGCCGAAAGGAATTACGTGCAGATCCGAAGGTGCATCGATTTTTATAAGCGCAAGGTCGGTCAGTTCGTCGGTTCCGATTACTTCGGCGGTGAAATTGCGGTTGTCGTTCAGAGTAACTTCAAGACGCTCGGCATCGGCTATCACGTGGTTGTTGGTGACGATATAGCCGTCGGCACTGATTATCACACCCGACCCGAGACCGATCTGTCGCTCCTGCGACTTGGGCTGTTCCTGCCGCTGACGACGCTGCGGGGCGCCGAAGAAGAATTCAAAGAAAGGGTCGTCGGCGAAGGGGTCATATCCGCCGCGGTTGCCGTAACTCTGGCGTGGTGTCGCGAAGCTCTTCACACTTACCACGCCGTTCACCGTCTCGGCTGCAGTGTTGGTGAAATCGTCCTGATATATCACACGTCCGCTGGTTGAGCGGGGTGTGGTCTGTACGCTGTCGTTGTCCTGGGCTGCCAGCGAGCATGACGACAGCAACATGGCTGTTGAGATGATAACAGACAGAAGTTTCATAGAATGTTTAAGTTTAGGGTTGATGAATTTTTTGCAAATATATAATATAGACATGAAAGTAGTATGAAAGTCAATTCAACTTTAGCATAATTTGGCAAGCTTGTGGCGCAATGTTAACGCACCGGCCTTTTGTTTTAACTGTTAAAAGCCAAATGTTAAATTAACATTTGAAATACTCTGTCTGCTATAATCAGCTATGATAAGTGCGGTATTCGTGCGGCGACATTCCGGTTTGACGCCGGAAGAATTTGCATAGATGCGAACTGTCGGGTTACGCTATCTGCGGATAATGTGTGGCAAAGATGCGAAACAACTGAAATAAGAGGCTTTGACGGCCCCAAGTTTCGGTAAAATTTTGTAACTTTGCAGTTCGAAAAAACAGAACATACAGAATTTGATGAAAGTACTTAAATTCGGAGGCACCTCAGTCGGAACGGCCGACCGTATCCGCACCGTTGCGGAGCATATCCGTAAAAGCGGACGTAATATAGTGGTGCTCAGTGCAATGTCGGGTACCACCAACACATTGGTGGAAATCACCGACTATCTCTACAAGGGCAATATTCCCGGAGCGCAGGAAACACTGAACGCACTTGAAATGAAATATTCGGGTGTGATTTCCGCCCTGTATGACACCGAAGAAGCCAAGGCAAGGGCTTCAATGCTCATAGGCGAGAACATCGGCTACGTGCGGGCCCTGATTCAAGGCGAGTTCGCAATGGCCGAGGAACGTGAAATTCTCGCACGCGGAGAGCTGATGAGCACAGCGCTTATGAACGAGTATTTCCGTGAATGCGGTGTGAAAAGCGTGTTGTTGCCCGCGCTCGACTTTATGCGTACAGACAGCAACGGAGAACCCGACATGAAATATATCGCCACCCGGCTCGGACGTCTGATGGACCTGAACCCGGATGCTGATTTGTACCTTACCCAGGGATACATATGCCGCAACGCGTTCGGAGACATCGACAATCTCAAGCGCGGAGGAAGCGACTACACCGCATCAATAATAGGTGCCGTTCTCAATGCCGAGGAAATTCAGATCTGGACTGATATCGACGGAATGCACAACAACGACCCCCGCTATGTGGAGGGCACTCGTCCGGTAGGAAGTCTGAACTTTGAGGAGGCGGCCGAACTCGCATATTTCGGAGCCAAGATTCTGCATCCGAACTGTGTGCTTCCGGCCAAACTCAACAATATTCCGGTGCGGCTGCTGAATACACTTCAGCCCGAGGCTCCCGGCACGGTAATCTATAACATGCCTCCCGACGGCAGTGTCAAGGCCGTTGCCGCAAAGGACAACATAACCGCCATAAAGGTCAAATCGGGACGCATGCTTCTGGCATACGGTTTCCTGCACAAGGTGTTCGAGACATTCGAGAACCACCGTACGAGCATCGACATGATAGCTACAAGCGAGGTAGGCGTTACAGTAACAATCGACGATGACAGCCGTCTGGCCGCCATAGTCGATGATCTGAAGCATTTCGGCACTGTTACCGTTGACCGCGATATGGTGATAATCTGTGTGGTTGGCGATCTGGAATGGCACAACTGCGGGTTTGAGTCCAAGGCTGTGGCTGCATTGGCCGACATACCTATCAGGATGATCAGTTATGGAGGCAGCAACTACAACATATCGATGCTGGTGCACCGCGACAACAAGGTTCAGGCTTTACAGCGGCTGAGCGAAAAACTGTTCGGATAGTTTTAGACAATGTACATCTGGAGCCGGTTCGTATGTGCATTTATTGTTGAATCGGCGCTTACTTAACAAACATACTTTAAATGATTTCTGTAAATAATTTAGGCATACAATTTGGTAAAAGAGTGTTGTTTCAGGATGTGAATCTGAAGTTTACACCGGGCAACTGTTATGGAATCATAGGAGCCAACGGAGCCGGGAAGTCAACACTGATGCGAATACTGAGCGGTCAGCAGACTCCCACCCACGGAAATGTGATGCAGGGCCCCGGCGAGCGCATGAGCGTGCTCGAACAAGACCACTTCAAGTTCGATGAATGTACGGTTCTCGATACTGTGCTCCAGGGGCACACTGTGCTATGGGATATAATGAAGGAAAAAGACGCACTGTACGCCAAAGCTGATTTCAGCGATGCCGACGGAATGCGGGCCAGCGAGCTTGAAGAGAAATTCGCCGAGCTTGAAGGCTGGAACGCCGAGGCCGATGCGGCTGCTTTATTGTCGGGACTGGGCATAAAGGAAGACAAGCACTATATGC
>JAIDBM010000167.1 GCA_029056365.1 Muribaculaceae bacterium
TAATGAAACCATCGGCCACAAGTTCGCCGCTTACAGAAACCGATGCCGGCCGCAGCATGCCTTTGTCGTCGCGCAGCAGAATCTCGCCTGCTTCGGTTTCATAATAATGAAAATGCTCGTCGCCGACAACCGACGCCACAACAACACTTCCGTCGGGCTGCGTGATATGGTGCAGTCCGGGAAGGGCCGGAACTGCGAAAGCGGCAGTGACACATGATACCAAACCTGCCAATAGTGCGGATAATTTTTTCATACGATTGACTCTATTGTGAATTCTGGTCGGAACCGGCCTTTGATACAACGGAACGATGTCGGCTCGTTCTGTCAGCATTTCAAGAATTACCTCAATAAAGTACGCAAAATGCCAGAAATTTCACATCCTCCATTGCAAATGGCTACTTCCGATTTGCAAATTTAGATTTAATGACATCATTCTTACATTGACATAGGTTAAGAAATTCAAGCCGCAGTGTTATTTTCCTGCATTTTTCAAAATTTTGGCTTTGACCCTGCACAGATACTCGGGTGTTACCCCGAGATACGAAGCAAGCACTCTCTGCGACACGCCTTTTACTATCATGGGGCGTGTCTTGAGCATATGCCGGTATCGTTCCTCGGCATTTCCGTTGTGTACGGTCGATTCTCTTTCCTCCTCCAGAAACTGCTCCATCCATGCATAGTGGAGCGCCCATACAGCGAAGGCATGGTTCCGGTCGGTAAGGGCTATGTATTCATCGCGTGGAATCTGCAGCACCACGCTTCTGCAGCATGCCTCAATCTGATAATACGACGGCAAACGGCGATAAAACGAGAATCTTGAATTGAAAATGGTGCCCGGCAGTCCGAAACAGAATGTGCGTTCCTGATCGCCGTCGAAATCAACGGCACGCAAAATCCCTTCCTTCACTATGTATATGTCGGGCTTGACCGTACCGGCCTCTATAAGCACCTGGCCTCTCTTAAGATTCACTTCTGTGGCAAGACATAAAAGAGAATCCCATTCTTCGCTGTCCAACATACGGTCACATTCCAGATTGAGCAGATGCTTGAGTTTCTCCATTATTTCCAAGTGGTTTTATTTGTGCCTTTCAGCTTGCCCGGAGGCCATTGTTATTCTATTATGTTTACGAGATAAATGTGTCTGTGCAAAGTTAATGATTTTTTTTGAAAATCACAATGTTGAGTGTAAAAAAAGAGCGCATTCGCAAGCAGTTGAATGCAAACGAATGCGCTCTTGCCATTATCCCGTGCGTTATTTCAGGTTATTCAGCCTGTCGGCCATGCTGTCGGCATATGTACGGCCCACCGGAATGCCCTGTCCATAGCCTCTGAGCACAATCTGCCTGCTTGAAAATTTCTCTATGGCATCGAGCGACACAATAAACGA
Source organism: Muribaculaceae bacterium (assembly GCA_029056365.1). Classification (GTDB taxonomy): domain Bacteria; phylum Bacteroidota; class Bacteroidia; order Bacteroidales; family Muribaculaceae; genus CAG-873. Next base: position 1,388 of record JAIDBM010000167.1, read on the forward strand.
ACGGTGCACTCTTGCAAAGCGCTCCGGCGGAAGCATGTTTTCCATCTCCTTCATGGTAATCTGCGACACCACGGTCGATAATCCGGGCCGGAACACCTTCACATAATTGTCCATGGCCTCGACGTAGGCAATCTCGTCGACCGGCAGTATCACGGTTTTATATTCCACCTTCAGGGTTATGGTCTCGCGCCGCATGCTTTTTCCGGCACGCGCTTCAATCAGCACCATGGCCTTGTCGACGGCGTGTTCGAAACGGGGATAAAACACCGGTTTATGCAAAAAGTCGACCGCATCGACATTAAACCCGTCGAGGGCATACTGCGCATAGGCGGTAGTGAAAATAATACATGTTTCCTCCGGCATCTCCCGTGCAAGCGCCACGCCGTTGTGCGAGTTCATCTCAATGTCGAGAAAAACTATATCGGGCCGTGTGGCCCTTACGCACTCCATGCCCGCTACAGGCGAGGAGAAACACCGCAGTTCCATATTGCCGTACCGGCGGCAATGTTCTTTGATTATACTCAGAGCTATCGGCTCGTCGTCTATCGCTACACATCTTATCATACCTATATATGTATATGCAGGGCCACACCGAAGGTGGCGCCATCGTTGTTTATCGAAAGTTCATATTTTCCCGCATAAAGCAGTTCGAGACGCCTGCGGCAGTTCTCGATTCCCATATGCTCCCCTATCCTTTCGGCCTTGAATATACGGTTGGAAGTCGAGAACAGCAGATCGCGCCCCGAAGCCCGAAGGTTAATGGCTATCTCGCTTTTTTCCACCGGCGACACCCCGTGCTTGAAACAGTTTTCCACAAAAGTCACCAGCAGCATGGGAGGTATCAACATGGAAGCGGACCCGATTTCCATATTCAGCGTCACGGCTGTCATATCGTTCAGCCTGAGCGACTGCACATCGACATACTCTCTTATATAGTCGGCTTCTTCCGACACCGGCACAAGGTCTTTGGTCGACGATGTGTGCACATAGCGCATCATGGAAATAAACTTTTCGAGCGAAGGCAAGGCGTTTCGGTTTCCGGTAAGGAACAGTCCGTAGAGCGAGTTCAGGGTGTTGAACATGAAATGAGGTTTTATCTGGGCCTTGTAAAGTTCTATTTCGGCCCTGTCGCGTTCGGCCTCGGCCTCACGGCGCCGCGCACGCTGTATATTGGTCTGAGTGAGCAGTCCTACAGCGAAACTGAAAGTCTCCACAATCATGAACAGCGACCACAGAGTCTGCTGGTGATGGAGCACCCTGGGCAGACGGCGCACTATGCCTTTATCGTGGATGTTTGGCTTGGGTATGTAGAGCTGCACGCCCGACAACGCGAATGTCACACCCACCGACAGCAGCACCAGCGCCACACCGCATATTATTTTTTTTCTGCCGCCGAACAGCAGCGGTATCACAAGCCTGCGGTTGAGAAAATACACCGCATACAGCCACAGACCCGACAATGTTATGTAAGCCGAAAAATTATGAAACCACCTCTCCACCGGCGAAAGGGCTATCATAAGCGGAAGCACTGCCAGACAGAACACAAGGTCGATATAAAGTGTAAGATTTTTCATACGAGCTTCGGATTTTCACTTTACAAAGTTAATTATTTTCAAGCGGTTCTCCGCTGCATTCGCCAGCAAAATCGCATCATTGGCCATTACCGGCCTGCCGCAGCCGGGGTCTGTCGATAAAATGTAGAAAACTTGTGGAACAATTTAAGATAAATTGTGGAACAATTTTTTCGCCAAGCCAAATTAAATAGCTAATTTTGCAGAAGTAAAAATCCAAACACACTCGCAATGGGTAAAATTATTGCAATAGCCAATCAGAAAGGCGGTGTGGGCAAAACCACCACAACGATAAATCTGGCCGCATCACTGGCTTCGGAGGGCAAACGCGTGCTCATAATCGACGCCGACCCCCAGGCCAACGCCACCTCGGGCTACGGCATCGACCCGAAGTCGATGTCGTCGTCAATCTATGAATGTCTGGTCGACGGATATCCTATGGCCGGGTCAGAAGTGCCTACCTGCATGGAGGGCCTTTATCTTATCGGTTCGAGAATCGACCTGGCCGGTGCCGAGCTTGAACTCGTAAACAAAGCCGACCGCGAAAAAGTGCTGGCCAGACTCCTTGCGCCGGTACGCGATTCCTACGACTACATACTCATCGACTGCTCGCCGTCGCTGGGCCTGATTACCGTCAATGCACTCACTGCCGCCGACTCGGTGATTATTCCCGTGCAGGCCGAATATTTCGCCCTCGAAGGCATCAGCAAACTCATGAACACCATACGCATAATAAAATCGAGGCTCAACCCGTCGCTGGCAATCGAAGGCTTTCTGCTTACCATGTACGACGCACGCCTGCGTCTGGCGAACCAGATATACGAAGAACTCAAAGGATACTTCGGAGAAATGGTGTTCGACACCGTGATTCCACGCAACATACGCCTTAGCGAGGCACCCAGCCACGGACTGCCGGCCCTGCTCTACGATTCCGAAAGCCGGGGCGCCACCTCTCACCTGCAGCTGGCAAAAGAACTGATAGCAAACAACAGATAAAAATGGCAATAAACCGCAAGCCCCTCGGACGAGGCCTCGGCACTCTGATGTCGATGGACGATGTTCCAGCAGCCGGCTCATCGAGCATAAACGATGTGGCCCTCGACCGTATAACACCGAACCCCGACCAGCCGCGTACGACATTCGACGAGGACGCACTCGACGAACTCGCAGCCTCGATACGCGAACTTGGCATAATACAGCCGCTGTCGCTCCGCAAGACCGGACCCGACAGCTACCAGATAATAGCAGGCGAACGGCGCTACCGTGCCGCGCTCCGCGCCGGACTCAGCTCTGTTCCGGCCTACATACGCTCGGCCAACGAAGCCGAACTCACCGAAATGGCGCTTATCGAGAACATTCAGCGCGAAGACCTCAACGCCATTGAAATCGCGCTTACGTTCAAAAAGCTCATCGACCAGTACAGCCTCACCCAGGAACGCCTCAGCGAACGCATCGGCAAAAAACGCGCCACCGTGGCCAACTTCCTGCGACTGCTCAAGCTGCCGGCCGAAGTGCAGCTGGGCCTGCGCGACAAACGGGTCGACATGGGCCACGCACGCGCTCTGCTCACCCTCTCCGACCCCTCGCTTCAGCTGAAACTTTATAACGAGATTCTACGCCAGGGGCTGTCGGTGCGGCGCGTTGAAGAACTGGCCAAAGCCTGGGAAAAAGGCGGACCCGACAAAACCGCGCCCGACAAAACAGGCCAGAGCCGATACAGCAGCAGCGATTTCGACATTCTAAAAAAGCACCTTTCAAGCGCTTTCCAGACCGATGTGAAATTCAGCTGCGACAAAGCTGGCAAAGGCAAAATAACATTCCCCTTCCAGAACGACGATGAGCTCGAACGCCTCATCTCGCTCTTCGACACCCTGAAAAAATAAACCGGGAAACAACGCATCACGTGAAGCTATTCCTTAAGCATATAACCGCCATATCGCTTCTGCTCGCCGCCGGAGCCGGCTCTCTCCGCGCACAGGAACCGGCCGACGATATGACACCGGATGTGACCGACCCGTTCGAACTGGCCACCGCCGGAGCCGACAGCCTGCTGTCGGTTCCGCCCGAATACGCCGACACAGCTGCCGTTACGCTCAAAAAAGAGGTGGACTACGACCGTTGGGAAGAACGCGAAACACAGTTCAACCCCGACCCCACCCGTGCGGTATGGATGGCGGCCCTCTTTCCCGGACTCGGCCAGCTCTACAACCGGCGCTACTGGAAGCTGCCTGTGGTTGTGGGCGCTTATGTAGGACTCGGCTATGCCACATCGTGGAACAACTCCATGCTCCGCGACTATACCCGTGCCTACCGCGACATTACCGACAACGACGACAGCACACGCTCATACATGGACTTTTTTCCGCCCACCACAAAAGAAGAAGACCTCGACCGCACATGGCTCACAAACATAATGCGTGCTCGAAAAGACTTCTACCGCCGGAACCGCGACCTGTGCATCATATCGATGGTAGGCGTGTATCTGCTGGCGATGGTCGACGCATACGTCGATGCATCGCTTTCGCATTTCGACATCACGCCCGACCTCGCCATCGACCTCTCTCCGCAGCTGATGCTCAACGACCCGCGCATATCAAAACCGGCACTCGGACTGATGTGGGCCCTAACGTTTTAACTCCTCACCGCTCAGACATGAAAATCAAAAACCGCATTCTCACTCTGGCCGCCGCCCTTTCGCTGGCGCTGGCGGGCGCACAGGCCAAGCCGGCGCCCTCGATTCTTTCAATCAAAGACACCATTCACGACAATTCCGTAATCGTGCCCGAAAGCTTCGAGACAGACGTGAAAAAAATGCAGGAGAACTGGTATCTGAAAAATTATGCCCAGCTCGACCGCAACGCCGACTCAAGGCCAAACCCCGTAACCACCGACCAGGACTACATCGACCGACTCGGACTTTTGCCCTCGATCATAGAGATGCCCTTTAACTCTGTGGTAAAGAACTTCATTGTGATGTACTCCGAACGCAGGCGCCAGCTGGTGGAAAACATGCTCGGCATGAGCCTCTACTACATGCCTATATTCGAAGAAGCCCTCGAACGCCACGGCCTTCCGCTGGAGCTGCGCTATCTTCCGGTTATCGAGAGTGCCCTGAACCCGAGCGCCGTATCGCGTGCCGGTGCCGCCGGACTCTGGCAGTTCATGCCCGGCACAGCCACACAGATGGGGCTGGAGCTGAACTCGCTCGTCGACATGCGCCGCGACCCCATACAGTCGTCCGATGCCGCGGCACGCTACCTCAAACAGCTTTACGGAATATTCGGCGACTGGTCGCTGGCCATAGCATCGTACAACTGCGGACCCGGCAACGTGGCCAAGGCCATACGGCGTGCCGGAGGCGGTAAAAAGGACTTCTGGGAAATATACTCCTTCCTGCCCGCCGAAACCCGTGGCTATGTGCCCGCATTCATCGCGGCCAACTACGTGATGAACAACTACGACAAACACAACATTTCGCCGGCACTGGCCCGAAAGCCCATTCTGACCGATACCGTGCACATAAACCGGCGCATACACTTCCAGCAGATAAGCGATGTGCTGGCTATTCCCATGGACGAGCTCCGCGCACTGAACCCCCAGTTCCGCAACGACCTCATTCCAGGCGACATACATCCATACGCACTTGTGCTGCCCTCGCTCCAGACTTTCGCCTACATAGCCAACGAAGACTCCATTGCCAACCATAACGCCCAGCTATACGCACGCCGCGACATAGTGGAGCCGGCCAACGGTTCTGTGAGCGGCAGCAACAGCAAAGGCCGCTATGTCGATGAACTTGTGGTGAAATACCACACCGTGCGCAAAGGCGAGACCCTGGCAAAAATCGCCAAACGATACGGCGTTACCGTGGCTTCGATACGCAAAGCCAACCGCATGAGTTCCAAGAAGAAAGTTCAGCGCGGACAGCGTCTGAAAATAAACACCTACAAACGCCGCTACCTCGCCGACGACAAAGCAGCGGATACCCCGGCCACAAACGCCGCCGCTTCGGCCGACAGTTCGGCTGTGGAACGTGCCCTCGAACAACGCATGGAAACCTCGGCCGACTCGCTCGCCGCCGGAGCCGATGCTGAAAAGGCGACACAGTCGCTGGAACCGGTTCAGGAAAGCAAGCCCGTGCAGCAGCCGAAGGCAAAGCCGGAAAACAAAAAGCCTGAACCCCAAAAGAAAACACCCCCTGCCACCACAAGCCACAAAGTGGTGAAAGGCGAGAGCCTCGACAAAATCGCCCGTAAGCACGGTGTGTCGGTCGATGCCCTGCGTGCCGCCAACCCGGCCTTGAAAGGCGACAAGATACAGATAGGCCAGACTCTGAAAATTCCGGCCAAATCGAACAATTCTACCTCTAAAAGAAAAAATTCCAGAAAAAGAAAATAACTGCCATGAACAATCACATTCCAAAGGGAGCCGCGCGCACCGAAGTGCCCCCGGCTGAGGTCGACCCCATCGACCTGCCAGAAAACGCGTTCCGCGAACTCGCTGCCGACGAACAGTACCGGCCTCTGATGCATCCGGCACGCCAATATCAGGAAGTAACCCCCTACTCCGTTACCATGGGCCTGATACTCGCGGTGATATTCAGCGCTGCAGCCGCCTATCTGGGTCTGAAAGTCGGCCAGGTGTTCGAAGCCGCCATACCTATCGCTATAATAGCGGTGGGCCTGTCGTCGTCGCTTAAAAAGAAAAACGCCCTTGGCCAGAATGTGATCATACAGTCGATCGGCGGCTCGTCGGGCGTTATCGTGGCCGGCGCCATATTCACCCTTCCGGCCCTGTATATTCTCCAGGCCAAATATCCCGAAATAACCGTGAGCTATCTCGAGATATTCCTCAGCTCGCTCTTCGGCGGCGTGCTCGGCATACTCTTCTTTATTCCTTTCCGCAAATATTTCGTAAAGGACATGCACGGCAAATATCCCTTCCCCGAAGCCACAGCCACAACCCAGGTGCTGGTTAGCGGCAACGCGCAGTCGGCCGGCAAAGGCGAGGGAGGCCAGGCGAAACTTCTTCTCATAGCCTCGCTTGTAGGCGGTATCTACGACTATGTGGTGGCCACATTCGGCCTCTGGGCCGAAACCGTCACAACGGCGGCCTACAGCTGGGGGCAGACTCTGTCGGAAAAGTTCAAGTTCGTGTTCTCGTGCAACACCGGAGCGGCCCTGCTTGGCCTCGGCTATATCGTGGGTCTGAAATATGCCTTTGTGATTTTCGCAGGCTCGGTGTTCGTATGGTGGGTGGTAATGCCCCTTATAGGCGCCTACGGCTCGCCTGAAATCCAGGCCATGGACGCAGGAACACTGTTCTATGAAGTGGCCCGCAAGATAGGCATCGGCGGCATAGCCATGGCCGGTGTGATTGGCATTATAAAATCGTGGCCCATCATAACCCAGGCCGTGGGTCTGGCCGGACGCGAGCTCAAAGGCGGCCAGTCGGGCGCCGGCACCGTGCGCTGGCAGCAGGACATCAGCATGAAGCACATAGCCTACTTTGTAGTAATCGCCCTCATAGCCGTGCTGGCATTCTTCTGGCTCGGTGTAATCAACACCTTCTGGCAGGCGCTTGTAGCCTGGGCGGTAGTGGCCGTGATAGCCTTCCTGTTCACCACCGTGGCCGCCAACGCAATCGCCATTGTAGGCTCCAACCCCGTGAGCGGCATGACTCTCATGACTCTTATCATAGCCTCGGCCGTGTTCGTGGCCATAGGTCTCAAAGGAGCGTCGGGCATGGTGGCCGCCATGATCATCGGCGGTGTGGTATGTACAGCCCTGTCGATGGCCGGAGGCCTTGTCACCGACCTCAAGGTGGGCTACTGGCTGGGCTCGACCCCGCGCAAACAGGAGCAGTGGAAATTCCTCGGCACCCTGGTGTCGGCCGCTACAGTAGGCGGAGTAATCATGCTGCTGAACAAAGTGTACGGCTTTGCCGGACCGGACGCACTCTCGGCTCCGCAGGCCAACGCCATGGCTTCGGTGCTCGAACCTATGATGACCGGACAGGAAACTCCCTGGATTCTCTATATCACCGGCGCCATACTCGCGGTGCTGCTCAACTGGCTGGGCGTACCGGCTCTGGCCTTCTGCCTGGGCATGTTCATCAACCTTGAACTCAACACCCCCATGCTCGTAGGCGGTCTGCTGAGCTACTTCGTGGCCCGCTCTACCAAAAACGCCGAACTCAGCCGCCAGCGTGCCGACCGGGGCACTCTCATTGCCTCCGGCCTGATTGCGGGAGGCGCACTGTTCGGAGTATTCGCCACCATCACCAAAATGTTCGGTGTACAGTCGACCGTCGACCAGAGAGCACTCGCTCCGCAGCTCCTTGGCATTGCCATATATCTGGCTCTGTTCGTGTTCGTTCTGGTGGCCTCATGTCGCAAAAAGCAAAATGACTAATAACCCTATGTAATTTATGAAACGTTTCATTTTCACAGCAATGGCAATCTCAGCCCTCACGGCAGGCGCTCTGCCTCCCTATCCTGCGGCTCCGTCCGACGGCACCGTCGACGAATACTTCGGCCGCAAGGTGGCCGACCCATACCGTCCGCTCGAAAACGACACCGCCGCGGTCACTGCCGCATGGGTCGATGCCGAAAACGCTATCACCCGCAGCTATCTCGATGCGATTCCGTTCCGCAACGCACTGCGCCAGCGGCTGCAGACTCTCAACGACTTCGGCAAAACCGGAATTCCGTCGAAAGCCAAAGACGGACTCTACTACTGGTTCGCCAACAACGGCCTGCAGAACCAGAGTGTGCTGTACCGCAGCGACAAACCTTACGGAACTCCGCAGACTGTTCTCGACCCCAACACTCTCAGCGACGACGGAACCGTCGCCCTCACCGGACTGAGCTTCAGCCCCGACGGCAAGTACCTCGCATACACCATATCGCGCAGCGGCAGCGACTGGACTGAAATATATGTGCTCGACGCCAAGACTCTCGAACTGCTGCCCGACCATGTGGAATGGGCCAAGTTCACCGGAGCCGAATGGCACGGCGACGGCTTCTACTACAGCGCCTATCCGCGTCCGGAGGCAGGCAAGGAATTCTCAAACGCCAACGAATACCACTCGATCTACTTCCATAAGCTCGGCACCCCGCAGTCCGACGACAAGGTGGTGTTCGAAAACCGCAACGAGCCTCTGCGCTTCCACCTGACCGCCCTCACCGACGATCGCCGCTACATGATTGTGTACGGCAGCGGCCAGGGAACCGGCAACATGGTGCTGGTGAAGAATCTCACCGTTCCCGACAGCGAATTCATAGTCATCGAGCCTACTCAGGAAAAAGAAATGTCGCTTATCGACAACATCGGCGACACACTCTATTTC
>JAIDBM010000168.1 GCA_029056365.1 Muribaculaceae bacterium
AAGGAACCGGGTGCGGGGGTCGTCGGGCCGGAGTTGCTGGAATTTTGTGGCTCCGGCACGCAGCATGTTGAAGTCGAAGCGGCTGCGGGTGACATCGTAGAGCGGTTTTCCGTCGAAGTTCCGGCTTATCAGATAGTATGCTGTCATGACCTCGGGGTCGGCTGTGATGAGGTTGTACAGGCTGACTTTCAGTGATGAGTCGGCCAAAGCGGCATCGAGACCTTTTCGGGCTATTACAGCATATATCAGAGAGTCGGCTCCGGCTATTTTCCGTGCGGCTGCTGATCCGGCCATGTTGTATCGGCCTCCGAAATCGGCGGCATCGGCGGTTATGGTTATATGGTCGAGAGAGTCGACCGGGAAGTATATCTTGCGGCCGTCAAGACTGAGTCGGTACAGGTCGGGGAATGCAGCGGCTGAGTCCGCTTCAAAGGCAAACTTTCCGTCTGCAGCAATCTGTATCGAATCGAGAACAATCCATGAGCCGCTCACATTCTGTTCCAGAGCCATCTTGCGGCCTTCGGCCCCGCTTACGGAACCGTCCACTTTCCAGCCGTTATCCGACTGGCAGGCGGTAAGCGCCAGAGCGCCACCGATAATCATTAGTTTTATGAAATGTTTCATGAGATTAGATGAATTCGGCGGCTATGGCATCGGCAATCTGTTGCATTTCTTCGGTCGGGAGCGAAAGTTTCGGTGCTCGGAAGTTCATGTCGCCTTCATTGTTGATGGGCACGAGATGTATGTGGGTATGCGGCACTTCCATGCCGAGAACCGCCACTGCCACGCGTTTGCAGGGAATTGCTTTTTTCATTGCCACAGCCACACGTCGGGCGAATGCCCAGAGTTTGTCGTAGTCGTCCTCGCTGAGATTGAATATGTAGTCTTCTTCGGTCCGCGGAATAACCAGCACGTGTCCAGGTGCCACCGGATTTATGTCGAGAAATGCGTAGTGCCTTTCGTCGTCGGCGACACGGTACGAAGGAATTTCGCCGTTTGCGATTTTAGTGAATATTGTAGCCATTTCAGAACGATATTTCCACGATTTCAAACTTCATGAGCCCGGACGGAACGCGAATTTCCACTATTTCTCCGAGTTTGTGACCAAGCAGGCCCTGCGCGATAGGTGTAGAAGATGCAATTTTCTTTTCTTTGAGGTTGGCTTCTGAGTCGGCCACGATGGTGTATTCCATAATCATGCCGTTAGCCACGTTTTTTATTTTCACGCGGTTGAGAATCTGCACTTCATCGGTGTTGAGTTTCGAGTCGTCGATTATGCGGGCGTTTGCAACGAGGTCTTTAAGCTGGGCTATTTTCATTTCAAGCATACCCTGGGCTTCTTTGGCGGCATCGTACTCGGCATTTTCGGAGAGGTCGCCTTTGTCGCGGGCTTCTGCGATAGCACGTGAGATTTCGGGGCGTTTCACAGATTCGAGATAGGCGATTTCGTCCATCTTTTTCTTGTAGCCCTCTTTGGTCATATAGGTGATAGCCATGATAATTCGAGATAAATTGTTGAGAGATTAAAAAAAATAAGCGACTCTGCCATGTATGGCCGAGCCCCTCAGAAATTCACCCGCAAAGTTAGTCTAAAAATATGAGAGGAGGCAGAAAACGGTGTTAATATTTATTAAATACGCCAGGGCGTATATGCCGTAACGTCGGAAGATGTTACATTTGCATCATGATTACAGATTTTCTTACAACACACGGTCTGACCGGGCTTGTGATCGGACTTGGCACATTTTTGGTAATAGGGATATTTCATCCGGTGGTGATAAAATGCGAGTATTATTTTGGGGTTAAATGCTGGTGGTGGTTTCTGGTTCTCGGTGTTGTGGCGTGTGCCGCATCGGTTTATGTGAGCGATGTGCTGCTGTCGACATTGCTCGGGGTTGTGGCATTTTCATCGTTCTGGACTATCAAGGAGATATTCGAACAGCGCGAAAGGGTGCGTAAAGGTTGGTTTCCCGCCAATCCGCGCCGTAAGAACCGGTTCGACAATAAATACTGAGAGGCGTTGTTCACGGGTCTGTTTCCGTCGTCGCTGTCCAGCAGGTACATCCGTGTGGCCACTCCGGTTGTGTGGCGTTTCAAGCTTGGATGGCGCCGGCTGGTTTATTGGTTCAGGTAGCTTTCGTGGTGCTGTGTCGCTGCTGGTAATCAAGTATTGCCATTGCGACAGGAATCAGCGGCCTGAGATTTTCGGGCATGAAGTCGGAGTAATCCTCGGGGTGTTCGCTTCGTATTCGCAGAATGTCTTCGTACTGGCGCCGGGAAAGCAGTGTGCCGAACTGGGTGATGAGGTCTTCATTGATCAGCTTTGCCATATGTCCGTAGACGGTGTTTTCAGTGAGTCCGCGTTCACGGGCGATTTCCGGCACCGGAATTCCGCTGTTGTGCAGAATAAGCGTGTGCTTCACGCTTGACCCTTGCGGCATTGTTGCCGTAAGGCCTTCGAACTTGCGGATGGCAGTGATGAACCTGTTTCCGAATCGCACAAGCTTGCGTTCACCCACACCGCTGATACCGGCCATATCCTCCACGGTCTTGGGGCGCTTGCGGGCCATGTCCAGCAGCGTTGCATCGCTGAACACCAGATAAGGCGCGATTCCTTCCTGCTGTGATACGGCCGTTCTGATTTTTTTGAGCTGTTCCAGAAGCTGGGTTTCCGGGTCCGGAATTTTCTGAGCCGCAGAGTCGCGGTTGTTTTTTGACTTGCGGCCTTCATTCAGTTTTTCGGGAATATAGCGTGCCAGTTCGATTTTTGCCCGTCCGTACACCACATCCATACCGAACGGAGTGGGGCGCAGATGATTGCTGTCGTCGTATGCTATCTCGAACAGGCCGAGCTGTACCATCTGCGACAGATAGTGGTTCCATTGCGAGACATTCAGGTCGCGTCCGGCACCGAAGGTTTTAATGCGGTCGAATCCGTTTCGGCGAATGTCGGCTTTCATCGAGCCACGCAGGATGTCGTTAAGCATATATATGCCGGCTTTGCCGTTGACCCGAATCGAGGCGCTCAGTGCCATCTGGGCCAGAGTGGTTCCGTCGAAACGGTGCGGCGGGTCAAGGCATATGTCGCAGTTGCCGCAGTCGTGGTCGGTCTGCTCGCTGAAATAGCTCAGAAGAATTCGCCTGCGGCATACCCCGGCGCGTGCGAATTTCAGCATCTGCTCAAGTTTTTCGTTGCTTACATTCGACCTGCCTGATTCCTCGGCGAAATTCCGCAGGGTAATCATGTCGGCCATGGAGTAGAACATCAGAGCGTGAGCCGGAAGTCCGTCGCGTCCGGCACGACCGATTTCCTGATAATAGCTTTCGATGTTCGACGGCAGATTGTTGTGCACCACATAGCGGATGTTGCTTTTGTCAATACCCATTCCGAAGGCAATTGTGGCGCATACCACCTGCACATCACCGTTGATGAAGGCCCTCTGGGCGGCAGCACGTTCGAAGCTTCCCATTCCGGCGTGGTAGCATACGGCCTTGAAGCCGAGCGCGTTTATGCGTGCGGCCATGTCTTCGGCCGATTTTCGGCTGAGGCAGTATATCACACCGGAGTCGTTGGGATGACGCCGGATGAGATTGGAAATCATCCTCATTTTATTCTGCATGCCCGGATTGCTTACTACCTGCAGCGATATGTTGGGCCGGTCGAATGAGCCGGTCCATACGAACGGGTTGTGAAGTTTCAGGCATGCGGAAATATCGGAGCGGCAGAGTCGGTCGGCTGTGGCTGTAAGCGCCATCACCGGAGTGCCCGGAAATTTTTGCTTGATGCGGGCGAGTTCGGTGTATACGGGTCTGAAATCATGCCCCCATTGCGAAATACAATGAGCTTCATCGATGGCGAACATACTCACCGGCGTATTGTCGGGCCAGTGCTCGATTTCCAGCATAAGCCGTTCGGGCGATATATAAAGCAGTTTTATTTTCCCGGCGAACAGATTGTCCATTACATTCTTGTTCTCCAGCTCGTTGTGGCCGGAATGTATGGCTGCCGCCGGAATGCCGTTTGCTTGCAGGGCTGCCGTCTGGTCGTCCATAAGTGCTATCAGGGGCGACACTACCACGGCGAAACCGGGCATCGCGATGGCCGGAATCTGGAAGCACAGCGATTTTCCGCCTCCGGTAGGCATTAGCACGAGCGAGTCGCGGCCCTGCATCACCGATGATATGATTTCCTGCTGTCCTGGCCGGAAGTCATCGTAACCATAAAATTTTTTTAGGATTTCTTTCGGAGTCATTCCTTGTTTCCGAGCAGCTGGTTATATTTTTTCGGGTCGTTTATAGCCTCAAGAGCGGCTTTGAAAACCGGGTCGAACATGTTGGTGGCGCGTGAGAAGGAGCCGCGTTCAAACAAGTCGCGTGAAATAAGTCCTTTTATCACGGCTGTGACATAAGGTCTGGAGCGGTTCCATTGTTCTTCGTTGTATTCGGTGCTGTCGGCGGTTGTTCGTTCGATGAGAGCCTGAAGCATGTCGTCGGTTACATCGAATCCTTTGAAGAATGAGTCCTCATCGGGATATTTCCGGGTGAGCTGTTTGCGGTTGGAGTCGACATAATTCAGAACAAAGGCGTTGAGCGAACCCTTGCCGAGCATCGACCTGTAATACTGAGTGAAGTAGGTGGTGTCGACCGGAACGAAGATGTCAGGCAGAATTCCTCCTCCGCCGTACACGGTGCGGTGGTTTCGCAGAGTCTGATACTTCAGGCTGTCGATAAGCTTAATGGAGTCGGCGCTCCACAGCTCGCCTGAGTTGAACCGGTTGAGCATGTCGAGCTGGTATTCCTCGCTGTGTCCTTTGTCGTAGTGTTTCTGAATGCATCGTCCCGAGGGTGTGTAGTATCGAGCCGTGGTAAGGCGAATCATCGATCCGTCGGGGAACGGGAACGGACGTTGCACAAGACCTTTTCCGAACGTACGCCGTCCGACCACCAGTCCGCGGTCGTTGTCCTGCATGGCGCCTGAGAAAATTTCAGAGGCGGAAGCCGAATACTGGTTCACCATCACCACAACAGGGATGTCGGGAAGAATTCCGTCGGAATCAAGGTTGAAATGCTGCGGGGCGCTGTTACGTCCGGCAGTATATACCACCGGGTCGCCGGCCTTAAGGAAATCGGCGGCCATCTGGCATGCGGCCCCGAGATATCCGCCACCGTTGTCCTGCAGGTCGATAATCAGTTGCTTCATGCCTTTTCCGAGCAGTTTCACGGCAGCTTCGCGCACTTCTTTAGGAGTGTCTTCGGCAAAGCGGCTTACGGCGATGTATCCGGTTTTGTCATCGACCATATAGGCCTCGCTTACGCTGTAAAGAGGAATGTCGTCGCGGGTTACTATGAATTCGAGCAGTTCGGGCGAGTCGCCACGTTTTACCATGAGCTTTACTTTCGATCCTTTCTCGCCTCTGAGAGTCTTGAGTATTTTTGAGTTGGGCAGTTTTCGTCCGGCCAGCAGAGTGTCGTTGGCGCTGATGATTTTGTCGCCCGGCATTATGCCTACTTTTTCACTTGGTCCGCCCCCGGTTGTCTGTATCACGTATACTGTGTCGGTGCTCATGTTGAACTGTATGCCAATTCCGGAAAACTTGCCTTCGAGCGGCTGTGTCAGTTCGGTGGTTTCTTCGGGAGTCGAGTACGATGAATGCGGGTCAAGAGTCTTCAGCATGGCCACAATAGCCTCCTGCACCACCGAGTCGGCGTCAACATCCTCAACATAATAGTTCTCGATAATCTGTTCGGCCATCCGCAGCTTGTTGTTGGGCGAGAGCTGCATCTGCTGGCCTGATATATAATTGGCAAAAGGCAGCAGCACGGCTGCCGCCAGAACGGTCAGAGTTAATTTTTTCATCATGTGTGTAGTTATTAGATGCAAATTTAGTATTTTTGCAGAGAAAAAGCGAAAGCGCTTATTAAAAATTAACAATTCAGGATTCCGTTTTCCGGAATCTGTCATCGAAAGTCAATGACTGATTTTATAAAAACACCAATAAACGGCGTATGGATTATAGAACCTCGCAGGTTCGGCGACAATCGCGGATATTTCTGCGAGACATTCCGACGCTGTGATTTCCAGGCGATAGTCGGTGCGGTTGAATTCGTGCAGGATAACGAATCGTATTCCGTAGGTAGGGTCATACGAGGTCTGCATCTCCAGCATGGCGATGCAGCGCAGGCCAAGCTTGTGAGGGTATCCCGCGGGCGTGTGCTTGATGTGGCGGTTGATCTTCGGCCCGGATCGGAAACATTCGGCCGGCATGTGGCAGTGGAACTCAGTTCCGACAACGGCCGCCAGCTGTTTGTGCCGCGCGGTTTCGCCCATGGATTTGCCGTGCTCAGCGATGAGGCGCAGTTTCAGTACAAGGTCGACAATTATTATGCACCTGAGGCGGAGCTTTGTCTGCGATTCGATGATGCCGGAGTAGGCGTGGAATGGCCGTTCAGCGTGTCGGAGGCAATACTTTCAGAAAAGGATTTGCGTGGTCTCGGGTTGAACGAGATACGCCGGATAATAGAACAGCGATGAGAACCTACACAATATATCCCGACAACATCGACAGCCGGGTAATCGACAAGGCTGTGGCCTTGTTGCGTGAAGGCGGAGTGCTTATATATCCCACCGATACACTTTATGCCATGGGCTGTGATGCCCTCAATCCGAAAGCGGTGGAGAAACTGTGCCGTCTCAAGGGAATAGACCCCGACAGACAGCTTCTTTCGATAATATGCTCCGACATAGCCCAGGCATCGGAATATTCGCGTATCGACAACCGGGCGTTCCGTCTGCTCAGACAATATACCCCCGGACCGTTCACATTCGTGTTGCCTGCGGCCCATACATTGCCGCGCCAGTTCAAGGGACGCAAGACGGTTGGCGTGCGTATCCCCGACAATGCCGTGGCCCGTGCCATCGCGTCGGCGCTCGGAAATCCGGTAATGTCATCGTCGGTTGCACCCGACGACCCTGATGACATAGTGTCGCCGGCAGCTCTGGCTATCGATTTCGAATACAGGGCCGATGCTTTGATTGATGGCGGAGAAGGACTTGATGTTCCATCAACAGTGGTCGATGTGACCGACTCGTCAAATCCGACAGTACTCCGGGAGGGAGCCGGACAATTTGCCGACTGATGGAACTGCGTGAACTCACCGTTGAAGAACTTTACCGGGAATTCCCCGAATCGGTGACGCCTTACGGCAGCAACGCCTTCAGTATGCTCAACGCCGGCAAGGCCGACCGCATTGCCGCATTTTCGTTGTTCGATGTCAAGGGAAAAGCCCGGTTGGGCATATTGCTCGGCATGCGCGAGGGGGTATGGCGTCTGCCATTTTCTGCACCGTTCGGCGAAATCCTGTACCGCAGGCCGCAGACACTGGATACGTGTATCGGCCTGGCCTCATCGCTTGCGGCCCGGCTTGATTCACCGCTGAGTCTTACACTGGCGGCCGATTTCTATGATCCGGTTATGCTTCCGCGACTGAAAGGAGCATTCGCCACTGTTGCCCGGAGTGTGTATTCCGATTACAACTACAGTTATCCGCTTACGCGCTATGGCGATTTTTCAGCCGGTCTTGGCGGAAATGCCCGAAACCATTACAACCGGGCCCTGCGGGCCGGATTCACATATACACCGGGGGCCGATCCTCAGAGGGTGTATGAGGTGATACGCCGTAACCGGGCATGGCGTGGATATCCGCTTGCCATGAGTTATGCCGACCTGTCGGCGACAGCTGAAATAGTGCCTGTCGACTGGCATTTGCTTACACTTGGCGAGTGCGATGTGGCTGCCGCAGTTGTCTACAGACTTAATGAACGTGTGGCCCAGGTGATATATTGGGGCGATGTCGACGGCTATGGCGCCGTGCGCCCGATGAATCTGCTGGCCGGCAAGGTTGCCGACTATTATCGTAGGGCCGGTTTCACCACACTCGACATCGGTCCGAGTTCAAGCCGGGGCGTGCCGGATTGCGGACTTTGCACATTCAAGGAAAGTCTTGGATGCGACCTTTCGTTTAAACCAACATATATAGTAGATACCCGGAATGAATGAATTGAAATCCAAACCCCGTATAGAATATGTCGACCTTGTAAAGGGATTCTGCATGTTCTTCGTAGTCTCGTTTCACTGCCATGTTACATATTGTCCGTGGCTGTACGATCTGGTACGCTGCATGTATCTTCCGGCGTTTTTTTTCTGTGCGGCGCTGTTTTTCAATTCCGATGTACCGTTCAGGCGCTTTCTTGTGCGGAAGATAAACCTGCTGCTTGTGCCCTGGGCGTTTTTTCTGCTCGTTTGTCTTGCCGGATATAGCGTTGTGTATGCCATAGGGCGGATTGTGCCGGCTTCCGGCATAAGCTGGCAGTCGGTGCTGGGCGATTATTCGCCGTACGGATTCATAAAATTTCCGGCCAATCTTCCATCCTGGTACCTGTGGTGTATATTTTTTTCGTTCATGGCATACTATGCGGTGTCGAGGCTGGGCCGGCATATTCTGTTGCGGGGATTGCTTGTGGTGGCCTCGGCTCTCGCAGGCTGGTATTTTGAGCAATATGATGTAAGAGTGTCGTTACGCGGCAATATCGTGATGATGTTTCTTTATGATTTTCATTTCTTCACCGCGCTCGAAATGCTGCCGTTCATGTTTGCCGGCGAAGAACTACGGCGGCGCGGCTTGCTTGAATTCCGGTTCCGGAGTCTGTGGGGTGTTGCGGTCATAATGATATCTTCGGCAGTATGGGCCATATATTCCGGAAAAGTGTTCGTGACTCTTTACGGGCATGTATGGCCGCTGGAGGCATATCTGCCTGGATTCGCAGGCACGGCCTCCGTGTTCGCGATAATGGCAGTGATACGACGTTTCCCGCTGTTGCATTTCCTCGGACGCTACAGTCTCACCGTTCTTTGCACACATTATATGCTGTTTCTGGCACTGGAGAACTTCATCAGCAATCCATGGCTTCTGTTTGTCTGTGTGCTTGTGGCAACGCTTGCAGCCGTGAAGCTGTTTGTAACATATTGTCCGTCATTTACCGGCCAGCGGAATCTGATACCGTTGCCGACGTCATGCCGGCAAACTTCACCTGAAAAAGATTATGGAAGAATTGCGTGATTTCCTTACCGGGCATCTGTCGTGGCCGGCAGCACGTGAGGCGGTGTTGCTATGTGTGATAGCGCTATTGGCCGCAATATCGTATTTTGTGATGGGCTGGCTGATGAAGCATGTGGAGCGTCTGGTGAAGTACACCGCCACAACCATCGACGACATATTGCTCAACGATATGATGCGCAAGGCCTTGTCGCGGCTCGTTCCGGCTCTTGTTGTAAATTGGCTGTTACCGCAGCTTTACAACAACACCACATCGCTGTATTCGTGGATAACCACGCTAACGGCGCTCTATGTGCTTGTGGCCGTGATATATGTGTGTATAGTACTTGTAAGAAATCTCTATCATCTGATGGAGGACAGCGAGAAGACCAGGCGATATGCGGTGAAGGGCATCTTTCAGATGGTGCGCCTTGTTATAGTGTGCATCGGGGTTATAATAGGCCTGAGTATAATTCTGGGGCGGGAGCCGGTGGCCATAGTAACCGCAATCGGAGCATCGGCGGCGGTGCTTATGCTGGTGTTCAAGGATACAATACTCGGACTTGTGGCTTCGGTACAGCTCTCGGCCAACAACATGCTGCGCAAGGGCGACTGGCTTGTGTGCGATTCGCATGGAATAAACGGTACCGTAACAGACGTGTCGCTCACAACCGTAAAGGTTCTCAACTGGGACAATTCAGTATCTACCATACCTCCGTATACTCTGGTTACCGATTCGTTCCGGAACTATCAGGCCATGCGTGATTCAGGAGGCAGGCGTGTGGAGCGTTCGATTCTGATCGATATCAACACCGTGCGCTTCCTTGACGCCATTGAACTCGAACGCCTCAAGGCCCGCGGACGCCTTGACGGAATGGATGCCGCCGCCGGAGGCGATATGGTGAATCTGCATCTTCTGAGACTGTATCTCGAAAAATTCATAGGCACTGACAGCCGGGTGAATGCATCCATGCTGTTCATGGTGCGCCAGATGGCCCCCACGCCACAGGGTTTGCCGCTGCAATTATATTTCTTTACAAACACTACCGAATGGCGGGAATATGAACGTGTACAGAGCGATATGTTCGACCACGTCTATGCCATAATCAACGAATTCGGACTGCGTATCTACCAGGCACCGGCCGGCAGCGATATCAGCCGTCTTGCACACGGCTCTTTCATTTAAACTAAAATAAAGAGCACATCCTCCCTTACCCGCTTCAGTCCGGAGCGGGTAATTTT
>JAIDBM010000169.1 GCA_029056365.1 Muribaculaceae bacterium
ACAGTAACCACTTTGTCGATGAATTCTATTCCTTCAATAGTTGAATATGGCAAAGGCTGCTGTTGCGACCTATAGAACCGCTGACTCAGTACAGGCTGAAGTGTGCCGTTTACAATACTCGACTTGCCGCTGCCCGACACCCCGGCCACACATGTGAAAGTGCCAAGTGGAACTGCAAAATCCACATTCTTTAAATTATGGCCGGTGCATCCTTTAAGCAAAAGCGTCTTGCCGTTGCCTTTCCTGCGAGGGGGATTCTGCCCCACCTTCATGGAACCATTAAGATATCGGGCCGTGAGGGTATCGCTCCGGAGCATATCTTTCGGAGTTCCGGCGAATACCACCTGACCGCCTTTGCGCCCTGCTCCCGGGCCGATGTCTATCACCCAGTCTGCATCAAGCATAATATCTTTGTCGTGTTCCACAACGATAATGGAATTGGAGGCATCGCGTAGCCGCTGCAGTGAGTCAATCAGACGCCGGTTGTCGCGCTGGTGAAGTCCGATTGACGGCTCGTCAAGTATATAAAGAACATTCACAAGCTCAGAACCAAGCTGTGTGGCCAGGCGTATACGCTGGCTTTCGCCTCCGGAC
Organism: Muribaculaceae bacterium; assembly: GCA_029056365.1. GTDB lineage: Bacteria > Bacteroidota > Bacteroidia > Bacteroidales > Muribaculaceae > CAG-873. The sequence goes on from JAIDBM010000169.1 coordinate 595, forward strand.
AATGTGCCGGAATTACGGTTCAGCTGAAGATAGTCGAGTCCGACATCAACCAGAAAACCGAGCCGGGTCGTCACTTCTTTCAATATCTCCACTGCCACGGTATGGTCTTTTCCGTCGAGCCGTTTCTCTACATCGATGCACCATCGGTACAAATGGCCGATGTCCATGCGGGTGAGTTCGGCAATGTTCATGCCGTCTACAAAAAAATGCAGCGACTCCCGGCACAATCTGTCGCCATTGCACTGCGGACAGGTCACACGTGAAAAGAACTGTCCGCTCCATTTTTTTGCATTCGAACCGGAATCGTCGGTCTGCTGCATCTCCAGATATTTGATCAAACCCTCATAAGTCTGAAAGTAATTCTGGGTACTCATTGTGTCGTTTTTGAGCTGGAGCCGGTCGGTTGTTCCATTCATGATGTCGCCGATACATTCATCGCTCAGCTTCCCCACAGGCGTCTTCAGGTCATAGCCATACTTCTCGCAGATTGCCGCTATTTGCCAGAAAATCATAGTATTTTTCTGTTTGCCAAGCGGAACGATACCTCCTGCTGCAATGGACATTGACTCATCAGGCATGATTTTCTGTCGGTCAACGATATTTACCGTGCCGAGGCCTTTGCAACATGGACACGCTCCCTGTGGCGAATTGAACGAAAAATCATGTGGCGCCGGCTCCCGGTAGGATAGTCCGGTTACAGGGTCCATAAGCTGGCGGCTGTAATGACTCAGAACATTGTCTTCAATATCATATACCAGCATCTGCTTGTCGCCAAGACGCATAGCCTCCGAAACGCTGTCTCTCACACGGACTTCGTCTTTAGGCATAGGCTTCATTCGGTCGATTACAAGCTCAATACTGTGATTCTTGTAACGGTCGAGTTTCATTCCGGGAATTATTTCCCGGAGTTCTCCGTCAACTCGTACATGTAGGTAGCCCTTGCGATGAAGGCTCTCGAAAAGGTCTTTGTAATGCCCCTTTCTGTTCTTTACAAGCGGCGCGAGTATATTTATTTTCCTGCCTTCGAACTTCTCAAGTATCAGTTGTACGATTTTTTCTTCGGAATACTTAACCATCTCGGCTCCCGATTCATAACTTCTCGCTTTGCCTATACGTGAGTATAACAGGCGCAGAAAATCGTAAATCTCGGTAGTGGTTCCGATTGTACTCCGAGGGTTTTTGTTCACTGTCTTCTGCTCTATTGCAATCACAGGGTTCAGTCCGGTTATCTTGTCTACATCCGGACGCTCAAGAGTTCCGAGCATATTACGGGCATAGGTCGAGAAAGTTTCTATATAGCGACGCTGGCCTTCAGCAAAAATTGTGTTGAAGGCCAGACTCGATTTACCGCTGCCGCTCAACCCGGTTATTACAGTAAGTTTTCCGTGCGGTATCTCTACATCGATATTTTTCAGATTGTTTTCTCTTGCTCCTATTACCGTCAGACGGTCAAACCCGTCTGTGGCAATGATTTTATCTGTCATCAATCGGTCCAGTTTGTGTTATATATTTTCTTCTGCTGGGTACTTCTTTTCAATGAACGCTCCTTCGGCACCCGCACCTTGTATTTTTTTCCGGCTTTATTGGTGAGCTGCTTTGCCCTTATCCAAGGGTTCTCATCGCGTAGCTGGGCATACGTTATCCCGTGGTCGGCCGCCCATTGTGGCCAGCTTGGAACCGGGCCTGATACCTCGACTACATCGCACTCAACGGGCATGTACAACTGGTCTTCACTCAAATCAAATCCGAAAGCTTTAGGATTCTCGAATATAGCCTTGGTGGCCATGATGCGGAATACATAGCGCGAAGTCTCTTCATTCAGATAAAGATCAAACGCTGTGTCTCCCATCTGTGAATCAAGTTCCCCGCTTATTCGGGTCGGCCCGGCGTTGTAGGCGGCCATGGCTGAAACCCAGTCGCCATATTGTGCCTTGTATTTTTTCAGGTAGCGGCATGCGGCGGCTGTTGCCTTCTCGATGTTATAACGTTCGTCCACCTCATCGCCTACCTCAAGTCCGTATTGCCGTCCGGTCGATGGCATGAACTGCCACATACCGCCGGCCTTGGCCGGAGAAAGAGCTCGCGGATTGAGCGAACTTTCCACACAAGCCAGATAAATAATATCGTCGGGCATACCGTTGGCTTTGAGTATCGGAGCTATGACCGGAAAATATTTATTGGCCCGTTTGAGCATGAGCAATGTAGTTCCGTGTGTATATGCCATTGACGTCAGCTCCCGGTCGAACCGTTCATACATGTCCACTCTGTCAAGGTCCACTTTGTCGCCACACAAGCTGTAAGACCGTGGTATACGGGGATTGACGACTGATGAAAACTCAACGTCAGGCGCCGATGACACCGGTTCCGCCATTGTGTCGTTTGATGTCGAAAGTATGAAAGAGAGTGCTATTGCAGCAGTTATTCCCGCTGCACCATAATATTTGAGCATTGCAGATTCTTTACTTAATTTCTGGTTATTCTTCAGTAACTGAGTTGTTGCCACCGTGGTAGCCTATGATATTTATGTCTCCGCTGAGTTTATATTTCTTGCCGTCGGAGCCTTCGGCACGAATCACATAATAATATGTTCCGGCCGGAACATATTTGCCTCCGTATTTGCCGTCCCATCCAATCGACGGGTCTGTGGTATTGAACAGCTCTGTTCCCCATCGGTTGAATATATGACACTCAAAATCAATCAGCGATTTGTAGCTTACTCGCCATTCGTCGTTTACCCCGGGAGAGGTGAACGGTGTGAAAGCATTAGGGCATCTCAGCGCCGACTCTCCTATGAAAATCTCATATGTTGGACCGACAAATTCACAGCTGCCTTCAGCGTTGTCTGCTATAAAACGAACATACGATGTACCTTGTTCACGGAATGTGTGTTCAATCTCAAGTTCGTTATAACGGTAATCCACTATTCCGAATTCAGGATCCGACGATATTTGCCACTCGCGGAAAACGGCGGCATCGCTTACCGCGGCTGTGAACGTGATTTCACACGGTGCACTGCCGCCAAGTTGCGCTTCGGTATCTTTCTGCTCATTGGGAACATCGCGTTCTGTCTGTATGGCTGTGGTTTCGGCACTCACGGCCCTGGCATGCCATTGTTCTGATGTCACCTGCTGTTCTTCATTCCAGTAGCTTGTAAACCGGTCGCCCGACATGTGGAATTCCGTGTCGCAAAGAGGCGCCTCAACCGATATTGTCTCCTGCAGATATGGTATCGATACCGTTGTCGGCGAAGGCTGATACGAACCGGAGTCGCTGTTATATACCAGACTGGTATACTCTATTTTTATCTCTCGGCTCAACACTTCAGAACGTCCGTTGATTGTATAATACTGTATCCGGTCGCCGGAGCCATACGGAACGAGTGATGTCCGGTCGCAATCCTGCTCTGACGCTATTCCAAGTCCGTCCAGCTCAAGTCTGTGGGATGCGTAGTCAACAAACCAATAATAATGGCTTACCCCTCCGGTTGTGGCTACAATGCCTATGTCTCCTCCGTCGAGAACAATACCCCACTCCCGACCGTCATGACTGACGTCACCGATTTCCTCGGCATATGCAGCTCCAAGATTACTGAAGCGCTGCCAGCTCACAGGGGCGTCTGACTTATAGGTAATCCGCACTCCTGCTGTGGCCGGAAGAACGTATATGCCACCATCAAGACCGGTGTTTGCCGGTGCTTCAACTTTCATAGGACGTGTTTCAGCCGGAACTATAAGCTGGCCCGTCATTCCGACAGGACACCCCAGACTTATGGATATTATTATCAGGGAGATTTTGTTCATTGATACAAAATTAATAAAAAACGGACTACATACAAAACGTATTTGAGTTTTTTATATTATCTGATCAAGAAAGAAAATGCCTTCCTGAACCGCATCGCTACGGCTGGAAGGCATTGATTCTTATTGGTGAAAATATCAGAATTTCATTTCATCGAAGCCAGCACTGTCCAGATCTTCAAGATCATACTGGTCGTCTGCAAAGGCTTCGTCATCATCGAAATCATCGACAGTCATTGCCGATGCGTTTGCAGCAGCCTTGGCGTCGGTCTTGGCATCAAGTTCGTCAAGATCCATCTCAAGTATCTGTGACGGAGCATGGCCGAGCGACAATGAGCATACAGGGTCCTTGAGGTTACGGCCGGGAATATATTCAGCCATCTCCATAAAGAAAGCCCTCTCGGTAAGATAATCAAATACGAACAGTAGCTTCTGCCCCTCGTCTTCGATCATGTCTTCAAGTATGGTATCTTCCATCAGCCATATGTCTTCGGATGAGTCCGCTCCCATGTCTTCAAGAGTGATTTCTTTCTCTTTTTCCCAATTGTCATCGCATATGAAAAATGAGCACAACTGGTTCTTGTCATATGCCACGCTGTCGCATATCGCGTTTTTCAAATCCTGAAATGTCGCGCTGGCGTCAATGGTTATCTCACGTTTGAAGTTATTCACCTCATCGGATAAAAGTCTGAATTTGTATACCATAGTTTTGAGGATGTTTGATTCTGTAGCGGAGAGAATGTCCGTGTTGCTGAAACACGATGCGAAGTTAATAAATCTAATACAATATATCCAAAGAAATTGTTGAAAAAATTTAGAGTCGGCTATAATAACATCGTATTTTGAACTGATTATGACTTGGTCAGTTGTTGCTTTCTACTGCGGGGTATGTTAAGAGCCGGTTCGACAATAAATGTTAAATGCAGAGCGGCCAATCGTCGAACGATGTTCTTCAGGCTTTGAGGGAGCGATGGGGCTCCATCGTGACCGAAAAGCCTGAAGAACAGCGCCGACGAGTGGCCGAGGCGATGGTAACTTCGCCGGGAACAGCGTTGTAAATCAAAAGCATGTAGAGCCTTGAATCATCGGATATATCTCAGCATGAACAGAATGGATGCCAGATATGTCATGGTACGAGCTGTCGAAAGATAACGTTCGTAGTTGCGGCACAGGCGTCGGAAGTTTTCAAGCCACGCATTGGTCCGCTCAACCACCCATCGTCCTGATATTGGAATAAACTGATGTGTCCCAAAGTTGGATTTGACGCATTCAATCGTAAATCCATCCAGTGTCGAATCAATTCCGCGATAACCATGATCTGCCTTTACCAGAGATATTGATGAATAGTATATCCGCATGTCAGACAACAACATGGCCACACCTTTTGAATCATATACGTTTGCCGTTGTGACATCACAAAAGGGGCAGGCCGTCAGAGTCCACCAGTATATGCCGCTTTATACCTTTGACTTTCTTGAATCCGTCAACACCCTTCTGTGACTGCGGGTTTGCCGACCGGACACTTTGGCTGTCAACGGCTGCGACTGTAGGTTCGCCTCTGCGTCCGCTTTTCAGTCAGCGTGCATTTACAAGCCGGTGCAGAAACTGTATCAGAAAGTCTGATTCGATCCATTTCCGGAAATGATAGTATACGGTAGTCGGCCTTGGATAATAATATTTAGGCAACATCTTCCATTGACAGCCTGTGTATACCAGATATGCTATCGCATTGAACACCTTGTACAGGTCTATATGCTCCTTTCCATGAAAATGGCGGAGAAACTTCCTGATATGCCGGCGTTGACCCTTGTTAAACTTGATATTCATTATACACAAGAATTGTATTTATGTTGTATAACGTACTCCCGCATCTTTGGGTCGCATCAAGGAATAAAAGTTACCGTCGCCTCGCATCTCATGGGCGCTTTTTTCGTTGTCGCTCAGTCACAGTGCAAAGGCACTGCTCCTTCGTGACAACAAAAAAATCTCTCCATGATATGCGGCTCTGCATTTAACATTTATTGTCGAACCGGCTCTAAATTTTTCAAGAGAATGAAATCTTCAGCTTTCAACCCACTGTCATCAAGCGGAACTCCCTCGTTATAATCGTTCAGATACCTACGGGATGGTTCGTTGTAGGCTTCCTTGCACAGCGATTGGTCAGGATGACGGCTGTCCGATGCAATGCCGGCAAGATCGAGAAGGGTGTCGAATACACTCAATGTCGATGATACTGCTTTCGGCTGATTTGTGTATGCTGCGGAATATAGAGCCGGATATGCCGCACGGAATTCATCTGACATCCACACAAGCATAGGCACATGCAGTTGCCAGTAGGTTGGTGTCGGTGAGGCATGCAGGAAACGGCCTCGCCGGTCATCGAATATGTCCTCTCCATGATCGGATGTATACACCATTGCCGACCGGCAGCCACTGGTGTCCAGCATGTCTATTATGCTGTCGAGCAACGCATCGGTATAAACTATACTATTATCGTAGGCATTGATCAGGTCCGGTCGGTTTCGTGACGATGCGTCAGTGGCATTGTCCGGTATGAATTTCCGGAACTCGTTTGTATATCGCTCATTATAACAATAGTGCGACCCATAAGTGTGCAAGACTATAAAAGTCTGTTTTTGTGATGCTCCGGCAATATATCTGCTTAAACAATCCAGAAGTTCATGATCGTGGTGTGTGATGCCGTCGCTACAAATACGGCGGACTTCTCGGGCCTGCGATGTATAAAAATCGATATATGAGTGGTTCTCCGGCTGATTGGATAGAAATATCGTGTTCGCCCCGGTTTCATTGAACGCCTCAAAAATACTCTTTACCCTAAATACCGAATCCTTGAAATTTCCTGAATGCAGACACGAAAGTAGCATTGGCACAGACTTGTGGGTAGTGTTACTCTCCGACAATGTGCGCGGATACTTCAATAGACCGGGCCTTCGGCTGAGGCGAGGATTTGTCTGCCTGTCATATCCGAATATCTGCCAGTTGTCGGCCCGTGAAGTCTCGCCTATGACAAGAACGTAGATTTCAGGTATGGAATCATGCCGGAGATTCACAGCATGATAATTGAATTTTTCCGATGTGGTCATATAGTCGGCGGCCTGGCGCACTCTCAATGCGGCATCGACAAGATTGCATGCCACATTCATCGGGAACAGTTCGCGACGCGCACTGTAATCGCTGCAGGAGGCATATGCCGATGCCATAGCTATAAATCCGACGCAAACCAGGCTTGCGCCGGCTAATCTGATGTTGCGAAGTACATCCGCCGGAGTAATGGTCTTGTTCCATATCAGCCACACCCCGAAAGCAAGTGGCGGAACATATAGCAGCAATACTGTGATTATGGCCAGCGACAGATTCCCGAGCAGCTCCGATGCTTCGCTCACATTTGTGGTGGCGACATTCATGAACATGTCGATTGCTATTATGGATTCCCCATAGAGGTACAGCAACACAATCTGGAAAGCACAGAAGAAGGCAATCGGAATTGTCATTGTCACTGCAAGGCCGCTGCGGCGGGACATCCCGACAATCAGGTAGTATGCCCCGAGTGGCAAAGTCAGGTTTACGGTCTTTGACACCGCAGCATATGGCTCGCTGAACGAAAGCCATATGTTCGGCACTATAAGCAGCAGCGGATATACCCACAGAAGCAGCTTTGTGGCAGTTATGATTTTAGAATGCTTCATTAATCGAAAATATGAATCCTTTGCAATGTTTGCCAAAACCTAAGTCAAGACGAACATTCATTCGTTGTTTGAATTCCCATCGGTAACCTATGCCGTAATTAGGCAGTACCTTGCTCCATCTCATTGATGAAAAACGGTCGAAAACAGTTCCGGCACCGACCCATGCCACAACTCCGTTCCGGCGCCATATATGCTGCCGTAGTTCCACACAGGCCGTGATGGAGCATTTGTCGCGGTAGCGGCCTTCATAATACCCGCGCATATCATCACTGCCGCCGAATGTCGACAATAGCCCCCATGGCGTATTGCCATATGTTAGACGGGTATGAAAATCGCCTGCGATCACACCGCCTTTCCATACCTGCCTGTATGCGCTGAATGTAAGCTCGCTCATGGAAAATGCATTACGGTTCAGTAAAAAACGAGGATTGAACTGCTGGTTAAAACGAAGATATATCCCTCGGTACGCGTTATTGAGGTTGTCGCGGGTATCATACACCAGTGTAAATCCTACTCCAAGATTGAATGTTCGCTTGTCTTCATCTTTCCAGAGTTCAGGCTTTTTGAATTTTCGCCCGTTTACATATTCGAAATCAACCAGCGGACCAAGATAAAGTCCGTTCGCGACACACCATGTATAGTCGGCTGTAGCGCTCGATGCCAGATATTTATAGCTTGATTCGTTCGCGTCATCCACATTCATGTCGTAGCCTATTCCCCAGAATTTCGACTTTACCGAAGAAAAATTCACATCATAGTGCAGGCGCCTGTCGCCGCTGAATATATTGGTGCCTTCTATGCCAAGCTGAAAAAACATGCTTGTAGTAGCCTTGAGATATAACGATACGTTCGATTTTGGCAAAAGGGAATCCGCACCGTTGCATCGGTAAAGGCCGGCGGCCACAAGGCCGATGCCGAATTTAGTGTCGGACGAATAATACGGACCGCCTATAAAGCTGACATCGAACGGTTTCTCCGGATGCGGTTTGTTCGTATCATCGAAATAATCGATTATCTTCTGGAATATATTCTTGCTCCGGGGCAGAGTGTCGGCTTCCGTACATGGCTCAGAAGCAAGTGAATCGCACAAAACCTGCGATGAAACAGAGGTCTGACAAAGCAATAATGCTGATAATATGACAATCAGGTGCTTCATGTTGTGATGAATAAAAAAACGACTGCGATTTCTGATTTAACAATTCAGATATAGACAGTGTTTTTGCCGGAATGTGCAAAATTACAAAAAAATTCGTAACTTTGCAGGCGTAAATAAAACCTCAGAAAATAATGGCTGACAATTCACTCTTGCAACGACTCGATGGCATAGAGGCGCGTTTTCAGGAAATCGGAACGCTTATAACCGATCCGTCGGTAATAGCCGATATGAAACGATATGTGCGTCTTACCAAAGAATACAAGGATCTTGAGAAACTTACCGCCGCAGCTGCCCGCTACCGTAATCTGATTGCCGATGCCGAAGAAGCCCGCATCCTGCTTGACAATGAGCAGGACCCTGAAATGCGCGACATGGCTCGTGAACAGCTCGAATCTGCACGCCAACAGATTCCGGGCATGGAAGAGGAGATAAAACTGTTGCTCATTCCCGCCGACCCTGAAGACTCCAAGAATGCCATTCTTGAAATACGAGGCGGCACCGGAGGTGATGAAGCCGCCATTTTTGCCGGCGACTTGTGCAAGATGTATATGAAATTCTGTGAAAGCAAAGGCTGGTCCGTTGCCATAACCTCTGCCAGCGAGGGCGCAGCCGGAGGCTATAAGGAAATTGTATTGTCGGTGACAGGCGATGGTGTGTACGGCACCCTCAAGTATGAGAGCGGAGTGCATCGGGTACAACGTGTGCCGGCTACTGAAACCCAGGGCCGCGTGCATACATCGGCGGCCACAGTAGCTGTACTTCCTGAAGCCGAACCGTTCGATGTTGAAATCAACGAAGGTGAAATTAAATGGGACACTTTCAGAAGCGGTGGCGCAGGTGGCCAGAATGTAAATAAGGTGGAATCAGGCGTTCGTCTGAGATATATGTGGAAAAATCCGAACACTGGTGAAACTGAGGAAATTCTTATAGAATGTACCGAAACCCGCGACCAGCCCAAAAACAAGGAACGCGCATTGTCGCGCCTGCGTACTTTTATATACGACAAGGAGCACCAGAAATACATCGATGACATTGCTTCCCGACGCAAAACAATGGTCAGCACGGGTGACCGCAGTGCCAAAATACGCACATACAATT